>CAMDZX010000011.1 GCA_945910925.1 uncultured bacterium
CAAGCATTGTAACTCCGCCTGAGTGTTCAACAACCTCTCGAACAGATTTATGACCGTTAGAGACCTCTATATCGTCACGTCTTACATCAATGACTTTGCCTTTAAAAACATATTCTGATGTTAAAGTTTTTTCTGTAAAATCCATACATTTATGATATCATAGAATTATATGAATACACAAACAGAAGAATCTATTTATTCAAAAATACAAGAGTGGTTGACCGCATATCGTGAAACGTCTAAACGAGTTCAGAAAAAAAGACTTGAAAATCTGATTGTTGTTGCAATGATGCCTATCATAAAAAAAATCGCACGTTCAATTGCTCGTCGTGCGGAAGACCCTGTTGAAGATTTAGTTCAAGCCGGAGCAATAGGTTTGGTTAAGGCTATTGAAAAATATACTCCGGAAAAGAATCCAAAGTTTCGTATATATGCCGGTTATTTGATTGTAGGCGAAATGCAGCATTATATGCGCGATAAGGTTGCTATGATTAAAGTGCCGAGAGAAGTTTTAGAGTTGGCTCTGCGTATAAAGAATTTTTCTAAGACATTGTCTGAAAAAGAACTGGAAAAACTAACTGATGAAAAAGTTGCGCAAGCTCTTGAAGTGCCTGTACAAAAGGTTAAGAATGCCATTGATATAGACAGAAGAAGAAAAGTTATTTCTCTTGATGAGATTGTGAACGACTCTGAAAACAAGGCTTCAATCGGGGATTTGACTCCATCATGCGACTATGATGAATTCCTTGAACGCTACGATATGAAAATTGAATTGGATGATGTGATAGAACGCTTACCTGCGGATTTAAAAGAAATTATCAGACTTTTCTATTATCAGGATATGAAGCAAAAAACAATTGCTGAACGTTTAAATATCAATGAAATGATGGTTTCAAGAAAACTAAAAAAAGCATATTCTTTAATGTATAAGTATATTAAAGATAGCGAAGTTTCGGAATAGTTATGTATGGTTTGTTTGTTTTTGTTTTAGGATTGATACTGGGCAGTTTTTATAATGTTGTCATTTTTAGAACCCTATCGGGAGAAAGTCTTTTGTTCCCGGCTTCTCATTGTCCCTTTTGTAACACTCCGATAAAATGGCATCATAAGATACCTGTCGTTTCATATATTTGTTTGAAAGGAAAATGTTCCTACTGCGGTGAAAAAATTGATATACAATATCCGATTATAGAATTGCTTTCCGGTGTAATGTTTTTATTATTGTTCTTTAAATTCGGTTTATCAATAGCTTTTATGCTTAATACTGTTGCCATGTCCTTATTTCTGATTCTTGCGGGCATGGATTACAGAGAACAAAAAATCAGTACCAAGTATGCTCTATTTTTGATTCTTTCTTGTTTATTCCGTAATTATTCTGATATTCTTAATTCTCTTTTTGGTGCGATAATTGGTTTTATTGTAATGTACCTTTTCATACGTTTATCTAAACTTGCAAAGAATGAATTTATAGGTGATGGTGATATATATATATTCACGGCAATTTGTGCATTAGCAGGTTTTAACCATATTTTGCAAGTAGGTGTCATGCTTTCGCTATTTCTTACTATATATGCGCTACCTTATATTATTAAAAAGTATTGGTTAAGCTATGGTTTTATATGGTTTTCTGTTTCATATATTTTGTTGTTTTTAACCAAATTGTCTGTTATACATACGGGCATGTTTTTTACAATCTTAATATTTGTTAACTTCTTTTGCTCATTATTTTTTATATTAAAGAGATTGATTTATGATATACGAAACCGTCAAAACCTTTTAATTGTGCCACTTTCCCCGTCTGTGTTTATAACTGCCTTGTGTTATGTGTTGTTTTTCTAGGTTGAATGGTGTAAAAAAGTTGTCATTTCTAAAAAAAATAGCTATAATAAACATGCTATTTATATTTCGGCTAGTGTAAAATCTTAACAGGAAGGTTATCCTACCTGTTTTTTTTGCCCGTACGAAGTATTTATATAGACAAACATAAAAAATACCCTATCGTATTTCAGATAGGGTATTTTGTGTTTGTAGCTTAAATTTATGCTTTTATAAGACTCTCACAGTCCATTTCCTCAGGCTTATCCAGTCCTAACAATTCAAGAACTGTCGGTGCAACATTGCATAACGCTCCATCCGATTTTAGTTCTATTTTGCGGTCAGGATTTATAACCACAAATGGAACTTCGTTAGTTGTATGTGCGGTTTGAGGTTTTCCTGTTTCTTCGTCAACCATCATTTCGGCATTACCGTGATCTGCGGTTAAAAGCATTGTAACACCTTTATCTCTGCATTTTTGTGCAATTTTACCTACGCATTCATCAACGACTTTACAAGCTTTTGTTGCGGCTTCAATAACACCTGTATGTCCAACCATGTCAGGGTTTGCAAAATTGACAAGAATAAAACCGTATTCTTCATTATCAAGTGCTGTAAGAACATTGTCGCATACTTCATAAGCGCTCATTTCAGGCTGCATATCGTAAGTCGGGACTTTTGGAGATGCAACAAGTTTTCTGGTTTCATTCGGTTGAGGTTGTTCAATACCGCCGTTAAAGAAAAATGTTACGTGAGCATATTTTTCTGTTTCTGCAGTTCTGAACTGTTTAATACCGTTTGCTTCCAAAACATCACCTAAAATGTTTACAAGTTTTGTTTTTTCAAACGCAACAGGGAATGTAAATGTTGCATCATAACTTGTCATTGTCACATAGTATATGTTATTAAGAACTTTTTTTCTGTCAAACCCGTCAAAATCTTTAAAATTAATTGCCTTAGATATTTCTCTGGCTCTATCAGGACGGTAGTTGAAGAAAATAATTGCATCATTATCTTTTATTCTTGAATCATCACCATCAATAACAGTTGGTAAAACAAATTCATCGGTTTCTCCTTTTGCATAGGATTGTTTGACAGCTTCAATAGAAGATACAGCGTGTTCACCTTCACCTAAAACTAAGCAGTTATACGCTTTTTCTACTCTTTCCCAACGGTTATCTCTGTCCATAACGTAATAACGACCTATTACCGATGCAATCTTAGGCAGATTGTATTTCTTTAATTCATCTTCAATAATCTGTAAATATTCACAAGCACTTGAAGGAGGTGTATCTCTGCCATCAAGAAAAGCATGAACATAAACTTTTTCCACCTTGTTATCGGCAGCCATTTTTATAAGCGCTTGTAAGTGGTCAAGAGATGAATGAACACCGCCGGTTGAAACCAATCCGTATATATGAAGTGCAGAATTATGTTTCTTGGCGTGTTCAATCGCATTTAAGAATTTCTCATTTTTATAAAAAGAACCATCTCTAATACTTCTGTTTATTTTAGTCAAATCTTGATATACAATTCTTCCTGCTCCGAGATTAAGGTGTCCTACTTCGGAATTTCCCATTTGTCCGTCAGGAAGTCCTACATATTCTCCATCAGCATGAATTTGGGTAGATGCCTCTGTTTTGATTAGTTCAGGCACGTTAATCGGATTTGCAAGACTTGTTGCATCATGTTCAGGATGTCCTGCCTGACTAATTCCCCAGCCATCCATGATACATAATAATACTCTGTTTGTCATAATAACCTCTTCCTTTTCTGTTTGAGAGTATTATATCAAAAACACGAAACAGAAAGAAGTTTTTATAAGAGGTTATGCTTCATACATTATATTACTTGTAGAGAAGAAACCGTACTCTTTTGAATATCCTATTGTAAGGTTCAAATCAGGCATTGAATTAAACCCTTTCTTGGCAATTTCATTTAATAGCCCTTCTGTATATTGCTTGGCAACGGCTTTGAAATCCATAGGAATTAAGTTATCTTTTTCAATCCCGTCAAATGCAAGTTTTAATATATCTTTGCCGTCAGAAGTATAAAATTTGCCGTCATCAAGAGTTAGCTCCGATAACTTTTCTCCTGTTAAATCTAATATGTTTTGATATGCGCGATACTTTGTTACTGCCTCTGTATCTAAAGAACCCGAATTTTGAAATGTATAATAAAATAATTCTTTTGCGTTCTTGCCTGAATTAAGTAATTTATTAATAGTATTTAATTTTTCTATATCGTTAATCCCCGTGACTTGTGCTGTATATTCATAAGGGTTAAAGGAAATTAAAAGAGTTTCACCTTCTTCAATATTTACATCGTATTTTGATAAAAGATTATTCATCTGGCTGCTAATAATCTTTTGATTTGCGTTTTTAGAGTTTGCCGCTTCTGTTTCCCAGTCCTCTTGTGTCCATTTTATGCGAGGGTCACTCAAATTGGAATTATGATACGTACCGTACAACGTTGCATTTAATTCGTTATCATACATTGCGCGGGTTGCATCGTCAGCATTTAATCTATCCATATATGTAGTTGCATCTTTGCCAAAATATTTTTTCCCGAGATATGCATATACATCATGAACGGTTGCACATTTTGAACGATTATCTGCCGCAACAACTGCCAATTGTTCTTCAAATTCTCTAATTGCCAGATTCTTCTCACTATATGGGTCTTCATTTGAATGATGAATAGAATCGGAATTTGCATTGTATCTGTCTACCATTTCCTGATATCTGTCATGAGGCTTGGATACAGACAAGCGATGTTCATTATTATAATAGTTATAGTAACCCATTTCTACCATAATAAATACTCCTAAATTCTTATAAATCCCAGTGTTGATTAGCCAAAATGTATATACACATTATAACGTGCTTTTTGTATTTTTCAATCTAAATGTAAAGATATTTTACTCAATATCTAAAAATTTATGTACTTGCGGTATCAGTCTTACATTACGGTATTTTTCTGTAAATTTGTTAAATGTATCTATCATAAATTCAGAGGTTACTGATAGTTCATAGTTATTCATTTTCGGTTGTAATATTAATTCCAAACCATAGGTTTTACCTAAGTATAAGCAATTATCAATTTCTTCATCGGTTATTGCATTATCAAAAATTATTTTTGCAAAAACTTTTTTTGCATCGCAATCATAATGATTATGTACCGCACAATCAATTTTATAATGTTTTACTTTATTGAAAAAAGCGTTGTGTAGTTCAAACGAATTTTTTATACCTGAACAACTCGGCAATTTAATATCTGCCGCTATTGTATGAGTATAAGGTAAAATCTTTTCAAGATTATCCGTAATGGTTGCATTTGTTTCCAGATAAAAGTTAGTTTTTATTTTAGGCATAAATTCTGCTAAAAATTCGTTCCAAATTAGCGGTTCTCCGCCCGTGAGCGAGATAAACCTGATTGTATCAAGTCCGAATTTATCATTAATATATTTTTCAAGTTCATTTGGTGTAAATTCAAAAAATGATTCTTTATTGTTTATATTGTCCGGCATGAATGAAGTGTCGCAATAATTACAGTGCAGATTACACGCACAAAACCTTATGAACAACTGTTTTGTACCGATATATAATCCTTCTCCCTGAACGGATGCAAATATTTCTTTTATCTTTGCTTTATTCTCCATAAATAACCTCTCTAATATTGCGATTTGATAATTGTTTTAGCTTTTCATATAAGATAACTTCTTCTTTTGAAAGGTTCTTAGGTATTTCGATTGAAATTGTTACTATCATATCACCTTTTTTGCCGTTTTTTTCTAGCCCTTGATTTGCAAGACGATATTTCTGACCGTTCATTGTTCCGGACATAAGTTTCATAGATACGTTGCCGTCAGGAGTTTTTATATCAATTTTAGAACCTAAAACCGCCTCATACGGTTCAACGGGAACAGTTTGCAGAATATTTAATCCGTCGTATTTAAACGGAGAAGTTTCTGTATCAATTTTTACTATCAAATATAAATCGCCGTTTTTACCACCGTTTAAACCTTGATTTCCTTCGCCTGCAATACGAATTTTTGCACCTTGTTTGACATTTTCGGGAATTCTTACGGATATTTTTTTATGAACGGATATTTCTCCGACACCTTTACAATTAGGACATATTGCACCATTTGCAAACTTGCGCCCGTGACATTTTGAGCAAGGCTCCGTGTGGAGAACATTTATTGTTCTTGTAGTGCCTTCAATAGATTCTAACATTGTAATTGTAATATCCGAAACTATGTCGGTTCCGTTTGTCTTTTTTGCGGTGTATTTTGTCTGATTTGATTTTTCGTGTGCTTTTGTACTTTTTATGAAATTATCCCAAGCATCCTGAAAAGTGTTTTTATCGTCAGAATGTTTTTTTTCTTGTTTTGTTTCGGTTTTATCGTTTTGTTTATTATTTCCCGCTTTTTTATTAGCCGTGTCTTGTGGTGGCGGGGTTGTCTTTTTGTTCTGCGTTGTTGTTTTGTTTTGAGTTGCAGCTCTGTTGTGAAGAATTCCACGCAAAACATCGTACTTATGACGCTTATCTTTATCAGATAATATTTCATAAGCTTCATTTATTTCTTTAAATCTTTTTACTGCATCCGGAGTGTTACCTGCAACATCAGGATGCCATTTTCTGGCAAGACGTCTAAAAGCTGATTTTATTTCTGTTTCAGTAGCATCAACACTTATTTCCAGGATGTCGTAGTAATTTTTCTCCATAATAATATATATAATCTTTTATTTATATTTGTCTATTAAACGATTTAATAATCCGGATTACCGACTTCATCTTCATCATCCTTCAATGATGATAAATCAGATGAATAAAGCCCATCAAAATCCTCAGGCAACATATCCGTATCAGGCCATATTGTCCCGTCATCAAATCTGCATGCATTCAGGTTGTAAGCGGTAGATAAGTCAGAATTCGTTAAATCTGTTTCTTGGAGAATACAACCCGCCATGTCAGCCTCATTAAAACTTCCGTAATTGACAACTGCATAGCTAAAATCTGTTCCGTTTAGGATTGAACCGTTAAAATAACATTCTTCAAGGTTAGAACGGGTAAAATCTGCGGATGTTATATCGCAATTCTCAAATTTTACATTAGTCATATGTGAATCCGCAAAAGTCGTAGACGATAAATCAACATTATTAAATACCGCATCTGCTAACGTGATATTTGATAAATCAACTTCACTCAAGTCTACTCCATTATCGATATTTTCTTCGATATAATTGTTGAATTCGTCAACCTGCTCTATTAATAATGTTATTAATTCGTCTTTTGTTTTCATATAATATGACTCCTCTAACTGATAATTTTTGTTTGAAGTGCAAGCAGAACAGCCTGCGTTCTGTTTGTAACTTTTAGTTTTTTGAATATAGTATTCATATGCGTTTTTACGGTTACATCCCGTACAAACAGTTTTTCTGCAATATCCTGATTACTTGCGCCTTTTGCGACGAGTGAAAGTACTTCTTTTTCTCGTTCTGTCAAAGGTTCAATATCACCTTCGGGTTTAATTGTTATACCGAGATTAGCTGATGATTTTTCACTTTGCCATTTTGAACGACGTAAAATAGCCTCTATTCTGGCAAGCAAATTTGGTAGTACAAACGGTTTTACGATATAATCGTCTGCTCCGATTTTGAGTCCTGATACAATTTTGTGTTCTTCGCTCACAGCCGTAATCATTATTACGGGAATATACTTTGTATTTTTATTTGTTCTTATTGCTTTTAAAGTGTCCCAACCGTCCATATTTGGCATCATAACATCAAGCAAGATTAAATCTATTGAAGCAAAATCTTTTGATAGAATTTTTAATGCCTGTACTCCGTCATGTGCTGTTACCACATTATATCCGTACATTGGCAGAGCTTCTTCTAAATATTTTGGGTTATCATCAACTATCAATATGCGTGCAAAATCGTCCATTTTCTCCTCAAACAATATTTTCTTTTAACGCTTTTACTGCGGCTTGAAGCCTGTCATCCACCTCTAACTTTTGAAGAATACTTGCAACATGAACTTTTGTTGTGTTTACGCTGACAAAAAGTTTTTTTGCAATTTCTATATTACTGTATCCTTCCGTAATCAGCTTCAGAATTTGTTTCTCTCTTGATGTTAAATTATACTCTGTTTTTGTATCAGAGTAATCATTCATTTGTTGGGTGTTTGTGACTGCTTTCAGTACATATGATGATATGCTCGGGTCAAACCACGATGCCCCGTCTAATACGGATTGTACAACATTAATGAGTCTATCTAGATTAATCTCTTTTGAACAGTATGCGTTGGCACCAGCTTTTAAACTGTTCAATACGTCTTTTTCATCAATATGTGAAGTTAGTACAACAATTTTTACATTAGGGTTGAGCCGTTTTATCTCTTTTGATGCATCTATACCGTCGATTTCAGGCAAACCCAAATCCATAATAACCAAGTCAATTTTGTTTTCTTTAACAATTATATAGGCATCCTCTGCAGTTTTTGCTTCGTAAATCACGTTGACATAATCAACACCTTCAAATGTTGTTTTTAGCCCGAATCTTGTTAACTCGTGGTCTTCAACTATCAGAATGTTATTTTTTGTATGCTGCATGGTTCAGTTCTTTTTCCTTTTTATTTAACAAGCTTTGATAATAATAATATCTAAAGTTCTTATCGTCAAGATAATTAGCGGCAGAAAGATAATTTTTTGCAAGTTCTAAATTATCTTTTTCTATCATTATACGTGCTAAATCAATCCAACCGTCTTGAAACATGAAGTTTAATGATAGCGCTTTCTTGATATAGTCTGTTTCTTCCTGTTTATTTGTTAAACCTATTTTATAATATGAAATATATGAGTTGTTATATTCGTTGGCTATATTTTTATAAGTGCTTTTCAAACGCTCAGAACCGTATATTTTAGAATTAGCCAGCGCTGCTTTTTCCAATGCTTGTTGGCGTAAATTTTTATTGTTGGCAGCGATTTTGTAGTATCTTACTGCAGATTTAAAATCGCCGTCCTTCATTTTTAAATCCCCGAGAACGATTGAACAATCAGGATTTGTTTTTGTGTACTTAATTACTTTTTGGGCATATTCATTTGACTTAGTATAATTGCCTTGTTCGTATAAGCATCTTGCAAGTAATGCATATAAAAGTGTATTGTTTTTTTTGTTCTTACTTATCGCACTAAGCAAGACTTTTGATGCTTTTGTACAGTCGTTTTCTGCAAAATAATAACGACCCAAAAAATAATCTTTTTCAAATTTCTTTTTAGCTGATAAGTATTGTATATATTCTTCTGCAGATTTTATTTTTTTGTTTAGCGAATATGTTGTTATGTTTTGGTGTTTTACATCTTTAATATACTTTTTTGAATACTTTTCTTTTTTTGAATCGGATGCAGTTATTTGTGCTGCAAGGATTTTGTAGTTTATATTTATTGGATTTTTTTTGATTGCTTCATTGATATAATTTTGAGCATTTGTGTTGTCATTCAGCTTGAAATAACCTAAAGCCATAATATAATTTGCATAATCATAATCTCTTAAAAAACGCGGATATTGATTAAGTTCGGAAATAGTTTCTTGTATTCTGTCGTTGTACATTATGTTTGAATAGAGCTCTGCAAGAACAATAATATCAGTTTTGTCGATTGTGGTTTTTGGGTAATAAAATTTTTTGTATTCTTCAATATTTTTGCTTGAAATATCTATATCCCTAATTTTGCTGAACGCAGTAGCGGATATATCAAAAAATCCCAGTTCTGCCGCCTTATCACCAATCAATAATAAATAAAAATCGTTTTTACAAGGCTTTGCAAGAAGTTTATTTAAATCATCGTATGAAGATTTTATATTCAGGTTTTCAAACTTATTTTCAACATCATTCAGGGTTAGTTTGAAAGCTGTGTTGTCAGAAATTTCTTGTGAATTTTTGACAACATCCGTGCTAAATATCGGTTCTGCATAACATTCATTATGTATGGAATACAAGAATATAAAAGTCAAAACCAATATAAATTTTTTCAAAGTAATATTACCTCACATCAGATTGCGGTGCGCAAATTTGATTTCCTGTGTAGTAGAAATTAAATTTCGTTACCAGTTCCGAGTTTTCATTGTTATTAATTTGCGTGTACAAGTCCCCAAGTGTATATTTTGATAATACTGACTTGTCTTCTTCTGTCAATATTAAGTGGTTTTCTGTTAAGAACACTTCTGTTATTTCATCCAATTTTATGCTTAAAAACTTGTCTACAACGTTTTTATCAAAGTGTGTTCCCGAATCACCTATTAAAATGCTTATAACTTTTGCGATAGGCATTTTATCACGATAGTGTCTTTTTGATGTTATTGCATCGAATACATCGGATACTGCAAGAATTCTTCCGCCAAAAGGTATTTCTTCACCTTTCAGGTGTCTGTAATACCCGCTTCCGTCATATTTTTCGTGGTGAGAACAAGCAATTTCCGTTATAAGTTTGAACTCATCCGACATATGGATTTTTTCTAAAATATTATGGGTTATTTCAACGTGTTCCTGTATATGTTTATATTCTTCAGGTGTCAGTTTACCTTCTTTTTGCAAAACAGAATCTCTGATACCGATTTTCCCGATATCGTGAAGCGCTGCAGCTTTTTGAATTATCTCAATGTCGTGGGCAGATAAATCAAATGCCTTTGCGATTAAAGTCGCATACATACGAACTCGTGTAGAATGACCTGAGGTAATCTTGTCTCTGGCATCGATAGATGCGGCAAGTGTGTTAATAAAACTGTCAAATACAACTTTTTGTTCTTCTAAAAGTTCGTTTTGGCGTTCAAACAATGTAGCGTTCTCCAACGATATGCCCGCACTTGAACCAATCGTTACAAGTAAATCTTCATCTTCTTCGGTAAAAGTTCCCGTTAATTTGTTCAATACCTGAAAAACACCGATTATTTCCTGATTAATGTTCTTGATAGGCATACACAGAATTGTTTTTGTTTTGTAGCCCGTTTCTTTATCAATATTCTTATTAAATCTGCTATCCGAATATGCATCTCTGATATTAATAGTTTCGCCAGTCTTAAATACGTGTCCTGCAAGCCCTTGACCGGAGTTGAATCGCAGCTCAGAACTGCCTAATCCAAGTGCGACTTTAGACCAGAGTTCATCAGTTTCTTTGTCGTACAAAAATACTGTGCATCTGTCCGCTTGGATAGCTTCTTTAGTTTCTTCAGCAATTGTTTGCATAAGTTTATCTATATTTTTTTCTGCGGCAACCGCCTGTCCGATTTTAACAAGCGCAAGTAAAGGGTCTTTTTTTACTGCAGAAATATATAAACTTCCGTCTTTAACCCTGGAAAATATTTCGCTCACGGTTCTTAAAAATGCATCCTTGCCGTTTTGTGCGGCGTACCTTTTTGCGTTGTTGTAGTGAAGCATAAAAATATTGTTTTTCTCGCTATAATTCAGGTATCCCAACAAAAATTCATACAAAATTCGTTCTTCTATATTCTCTGAATTTTCAAGTAAAATATTTGTTTCTTCAAAGTTTCTCAGAGCAGAATGAAAGTCACCTTCAATATAATTTACCAGCCCCATAATGCAGTTAAAAGATGCGGGATATTCCATAGATACGTGATTTTTTAACGCTTTCTGCGGGTTTTCCTGAATACTGTTTAAAAAACTTACGATATATTCTTCTATACTCATATTGCCTCAACACTATTGTATACAAAATAAATATATAACATTTCCATCCTTTTTTCAAGAAATTGAACTTTTATGTTTCAAGTTTATTTTCGATTTTTTAGGTTATTCTCAAACTGTTTAAAGATGTCTTTCCCAACAAGCTGTTCTAACCTTGCTCTTGCATCAGAAAATTCGCCTTGAGCTTTTGCAAGTTGGTTGACGGAATCTCGATAATACGCATCCGTAATAAGGATGATTTCTCTTGATAAATCCTGTGCTCTTTCATAATTATCTTTACGTCTTTTTGCCATTTTTTCGGTCATAGAAAGTATTTCTCTTGCAGTCATATAGTCAAAATATCTGTCTACGACCTTCTGTTGTAGCTCATCGACTTTTCTGACAAGTATAATCATATCCGCATCGCCGACTTTTGTATATTTATAATTCAGGGCTTTAGTATCTTGTGACATAATTCCCAGTGTGTTTCCGCCAATCAATGAAGCACATGCCAGTAGCGGGTTCCCTGTTGTAGCTCCGAGTAAAGTGGACATACTTGCTATGTTTGTAAGAACTTTTTTTATTGCATTATTGTCAGGCTTGTCTTTATCCGGATTTGCAAGTTTGTATAACGCATATTTTATTGTATCACTTTGAGTGGCAGCCCCTTGCCAGAGTAATGATAAATCACCCAGCATTTCTTTATAGTCAAGTTCCAGAGATTGCGAAATTTCCGCAGATATCTTTTTTATGCTTAAATCCGCGTAAGTCAGGTTTTCTATTTTTTCTTGTCCTATAACCTTTACTGTTTCTTTTTGAATTTTGGTATCTATTTCTATTTTATTTTCAATCTCGTTAGTTGTTCCGACTCTGTATGCCGGGTCTTTTACCGTGTTTAAATCATCATAAGTTATACACAAACCTGAGGATTGTATGATTGCAGATATTAACAGAGCGGAAACAATTTTTTTCATTTTGTACTCCTTTTTATCAGTGTGGAGTCAAAATCATATTGATATACGGATAAACGGTCTACTGCAGTTTTTCCTGCAAGGCGTTGTAGGGTCGAGTGATATTTTTTTGCCAGTTGCTCTTCCTGAAACTCCTGTATCCTAAGGTTATCATATAATGAGGAGGATATTGCAATATCAAGTACATCGATATTATCAATCGCCTTATCGTAGTTTCTGCTATATATAAGCATTCTTGCTCGAGTATCTTTAATTGCATTAAGTGCGTTTTTATAATTGTAATACGTAGAGATAATTGTATCCTGCAAGTTCTCAATCAAGCCTGCAAGTTCAATCATTTCGGTATCAGTAAGCGGAACTTCCTGTGGTATGTTTTTTCTGTTAATTAATTGTTGTGCAAGTCTGCCCGCAGAGAATGCTGAGGTTTGTACAGCAGCATTTGAGCCTGCCAGTGTTGGTAAAAATGCTGCTCCGGATACGACTGCAGACAGAGTTTTTGCCATTAAAGATGAGTGTATTCTCCTTTGACTCTCGGGAGTTGCCAGTTTTTTTAGTGCAAATTCAATAACCTTGTTGTTTTCAATCGTTCCTTTCCAAAGGATTTCAATATCTGCTATATCTTTTTCTTTTTGTAAATCTATAAGTTCATCAAGAACCCGCTGGTCGTTTACAAGCAGTGAGCCTTTAATTACTTTTTGCGGTTGGGTCAGTTTGTAATTTTCTTTTGGCATGGTACCAAGAGTAATTTCCTCTACCGCGCATGCCGGCAGGGAGAAAAAAATCAATAGCAAACCTGTTAAAAATCTCTTCATAACAAATTTATATCATGGGAGAAAAATAAATCCAATGGTCTAAAAATATCAACCATATGATTGTTCCCGCTAGCGGGAAATATCTATAAAATTATGCTTGGAGAGAGGTCGATGAAGATAGATATTAAATCCGAACTTAAACAAGATTCGGATGTAATTGTTAACATAAATCGTAAAGATAATACGGAAGCGTATAAACTCTGTGTGAAAGGTGATGCGTTAAGGCTTGCCAATCTGCATCAGGAATCTTTGAGTAAATACTTGCGTTCTATTTTATTAAAACGCCATAACCCTGATTCATATTACGGATTGGGGGTTGCTTATAAATACCTCTCTAATTATGAAAAAGCGATTGAATATTTGTTGAAAAGTGCGGAACAGGATGATACAAAGTCTGAAACGTTCTATGAATTGGGCATATGTTATTTACTTTGCGGCTCTCCTGAGGAAGCAATTAAACAATTGATTAAATCAATTACCTTGAATCCTAATAATTCGGAGGCGCAAATACAATTGGCTTTGGCTCATGAACTTGTTCATGAGGATGATTTGGCAATGCTTATTTATGACAAGCTTATAGAATCGAAGCCCGGATATATTAGGGCTTATGCAAATAAGGCAGCTCTTTTGATTTGTCACGGAAAATATTTTGAAGCAAGTAAAATATTTTACAAGATAATTAAACTAAACCCTGATTATTACCAAGCGTATCTGGGATTGGGTACGTGCTTTGAAGAAATGAATAAACCAACGGATGCTAAAAGGTTTTACAGAAAATACCTTACATATAAACCTGATGGCAAGAATAAGGATTTTGTGAATAGGAAGATAAACAATTTGCGAAAGTCCTCTAACGTATCGACTCCCGAATGGTTGCGATAGTTGTTTACTTAATTACTCAGTCACCTTTGCACCAAAAAATCACAACTTTTAAATAAATATTTTTTTGGTATAATATCTGCAAAGAGTTTTATTAGGAGAAGTTATGAACGAGTTATTAAAGAAAAGCGCAGTTGAACAAAGTGCTGCATTAAAAAACAAAGAAGTTTCCGCTGTTGAATTAACAACTGCGGCTATTAACAGAATTAAAGATATTGACGATAAATTAGGAGCTTTTAATTCTTTAACGGAAGAAACCGCTCTTAATACAGCTAAGAAAGTTGATGAAAAAATCGCAAGGGGAGAGGAATTACCGCTTTTGGCAGGTATTCCGCTTGCGCTTAAAGATAACATGAATCTTATCGGTTCTAAAACTACCGCATCAAGTAAGATTCTTGAAAATTTTGTATCTCCTTACAATGCAACGGTTACAAACAAACTTCTTGATAATTTGGTACCGATTATTGGTAAGACAAATTTAGATGAGTTTGCAATGGGTTCTTCTAATGAAAACTCTGCGTTCAAAAAGGTTCACAACCCTTGGAATTTAAACAAAGTTCCGGGCGGTTCGTCAGGCGGTTCTGCTGCTGCTGTTGCTTCTTGTGAAACTACACTATCTCTAGGTTCTGATACAGGCGGAAGTATCCGTCTTCCTGCAAGCTTCTGCGGTATTGTTGGTATGAAGCCGACTTACGGTAAAGTTTCCAGATATGGACTTATTGCATTTGCGTCTTCACTTGACCAAATAGGTCCTTTTGCAAGAACGGTTGAGGATGCTGCAAATCTGCTTGAGGTGATTTCAGGGCATGATACACACGATTCAACTTCACTAAACCTACCTGTTGAACATTATTCGCAATCACTCAGAAATGATATCAAAGGTATGAAAATAGGTGTTATTAAAGAACTTATCGGTGAAGGTGTTTCTCCAAGTGTGCAAAAAGCTATTGATAACGCAATCGAAACGTATAAAAAATTAGGTGCGGAAATCGTTGAGGTATCATTACCTAAAATTAAGTATTCGATTGGTATTTATTATATTCTTGCAACGGCTGAATGCAGTTCTAACTTAGCAAGATTTGACGGAGTAAGATACGGTCACAGAACAGAAAATCCTGAAAATCTTCTTGATATGTATTGCAAAACTCGTTCTGAAGGTTTTGGCGATGAAGTTAAACGCAGAATCATGTTAGGAACTTACGCACTTAGCTCGGGATATTACGATGCATATTACAAGAAAGCTCAACAAATGAGAAGGTTGGTAACGGATGAGTTTGTAGATGCGTTTAAAAATGTTGATGCGTTGATTGCTCCGACTTGTCCTAATACCGCATTTGATATCGGAGCAAGAGCAGAAGATCCTCTTGCTATGTATCTTACGGATATTGCAACAATTTCTTCAAACTTAACGGGTATACCTGCACTGAGTGTTCCTGCAGGATTTGATGAGGACGGTATGCCTATCGGGTTACAAATTATGGCTCCACAACTTGCGGAAGCTAAGTTGTTTAATATTGCTTATAAGTTTGAACAAGAAAATGAGTTTTATAAATCGGTTGCGCCTGATATCTGTGAAAAGTGTAACGTATAAAACTGTTAGTATGATGTAGGCATTAATATGCAAAAGAAAACAACGATAAAAACCATTCAAAACTTGCGTGATGATGGTATAAAAATAACAGTTTTAACCGCATACGATTATTCTACTGCTAAGTACCTTGATGATGCGGGTGTGGATATGATTTTGGTGGGGGATTCGCTTGCCAATGTAGCATTAGGCTACGATTCAACTCAGAAAATCGGGGTTGATGAAATGCGGATATTCACGGGAGCTGTTGCCAGAGGCGCTAAAAGAGCTATGGTTATTGCTGATATGCCTTTTATGAGCTGCACTATATCAATTGAAAAAGCTATGGAAAATATTGCTTGCATGATTAAAGCGGGTGCTTCTGCCGTAAAAATTGAGGGCGGTAGTGATTATATCGTATCTCTGGTAAAGAAATGTACTGAATCGGGTATTCCCGTTATGGCACATTTAGGCTTAACACCTCAATATATACACACGCTTGGCGGATACAAAACTCAAGGAAAAACAGATAAAGAAATAGAAGTTTTACTCAATCAGGCAAAAAAACTCCAAGATGCAGGTGCGTTTACTCTTGTGCTTGAAATGGTACCGGAAGAAACCGCAAAATACATTACCGAAAATCTTGATATTCCGACAATAGGTATCGGTGGCGGAAAGTATTGTTCGGGACAGGTTTTAGTGACTGATGATATGCTGGGAAAATTTTCGGATTATACTCCGAAATTTGTCAGAAAGTATGCAAATTTAAAAGATATTATTACAAACGCAGTACAAAATTATTGTGAGGATGTAAGGAACGGAAATTTCCCAAAGGAGGATGAGGTTATTCATGCTGCTACATACAATTAAAGAAGTCAGAGAACAAATATCAAATTGGAAAAAACAGGGGTTAATGATTGGACTTGTACCGACTATGGGGGCTCTTCATGCCGGTCATGCGAGTCTTATAAAAAAAGCCGTAGATACCTGTGATAAAGTTGTTGTTTCTGTTTTCGTTAATCCTATACAGTTTTGTCCGGGAGAAGATTACAATGAATACCCGAGAACCTTATCCGAAGACGTTGAACTTGCGGAAGGTATAGGTGCGGATATTGTTTTTGCTCCATCACCTGATGAAATGTACGGTAAAGGACAAAGGCTTTCAAACGATACCCTTGCGTATGTTGTTCCGCCTTATTTCTATGTGGATAAACTTTGCGGGAAATCTCGTGTTGGGCATTTTGATGGCGTTTGTACCGTAGTTGCAAAACTGTTTAATATTACTCAAGCTGATTATGCGTTTTTTGGACAAAAAGATGCGCAACAACTCATAATTATTAAAAAGTTTGTCAACGATTTGAATTTTCCTATTGAGATTGTTAGTTGTCCGATAGTTAGGGAGGAGTCAGGTCTCGCCCTAAGCTCCAGAAATAAATATCTTACAGAGGATGGTAAAAAAGAGGCACTTGTTTTGTCTAAGATTTTAAATAATATAAAATCTTGTTATGATAAAGGTATTACTGATACGGATGCTTTGAAAGAAACCGCATTTTCTTTTTTGACGGATAAACACGATATGGAATACTTAGAGTTTGTCGACCGTGATAATCTTGAGGATAAAGAAATTGCTGACGGTAATACTTTAGTGTTAATTGCTTGCAGAGTTGAAGGCGTGAGATTGATTGATAATATTATTTTGTAATATAATAAGATTATCAATGATTTAATGAGGGAAGTTAGAAATGAGTAATCAAAAAATTGCTGTAATCGGTTACGGTATGTGGGGAAAGAATATCGTCCGTAATTTTTATAATTTGAATGTTTTGCATACTGTTTGTGATTTGGATGCGGAAGTAAGAGCGAAGATAAAAGAGTTGTACCCGACAATAAATGTTATCGGGGATATGAACGAAATAATAAATAATCCTGAGATTACGGGGGTTACTGTTGTGACTCCGAGCCATACACATTATGGTATTGTAAAAAAACTTTTGGAAGCGGGGAAAAATGTTTATGTTGAAAAACCTATTTCAACAGTTGCTCAGGAGGCAAAAGACCTTATGGAGCTTGCGAACGAAAAGGGGCTTGTTTTGATGGTGGGTCACCTTCTTTTATACCATCCTGCCGTTAACAGATTAAAGATGTTAATTGAAGCTGGCGAACTTGGTGATATAGTTTATGCTCAATCAGACAGATTGAACGTGAATTATTTCAAGAATGACAGAAGTGTTATGTGGGATTTAGCACCGCACGATGTTTCAATGATATCTTATGTTACGGGTAAAAATCCGCTTAAGGTTATATCCGCACTCGGTTGTTCTACGGAAGATAATACAATCATGGATATAACTCATATCGGTATTGAGTTTGAGGACGGTTTAATCGGATATATTTCGGACAGTTGGATTACACCGCAAAAGCATGTAACCTTATTGGTAAGAGGTACAAAGGCAACTGCAATTCTTGATGATACGGTTGCTGAAAATAAATTAAAGCTTTACGATAACAAACCGGGAAGCTCTGTAAAAGATATTCCGCTTGATTATCTTGAAATTGAACCGTTAAAACTTGAATGTCAACATTTTGTAAGTTGTATTGAAAATCATACAAAAGCTCGTTCTGACGGAGAAAACGGTTATCTTGTAGTCAGTATTTTGGAAGAAGCAGAAAAAATAATGCTTGGTGCAAAAGTTAAGGCTCTTGATGAAAGACATTTTGCGCTTTCAAGAACTAAACAACACGTATAGATTTATATATTATGAGGTAAAAGATGGCAAATTTTGTAACAATATTCAGAGTGTTTTTAATGTTTATTGCGGTTTATTTAATTATAAACTGTCAGAATTCACAATCTGCTTATGTTTGGGCATTAATTCTTACCGTTCTTGCATTTGCTATGGATGGAGTTGACGGATTTCTTGCAAGGTTATTACACGAAGAATCAAAATTCGGAGCTTTGCTTGATATAATGAGTGACAGAATTGTTGAAAATACATATTGGATATTGTTTGCGGTTATGGGCTGGATTTCAATTTTGTTCCCATTGATTGCAATAACAAGAGGATTTGTTACTGATACAATCAGAAGTGCTGCTATGGAAAAAGGTTTTACACCTTTTGGTATGCAGGTTAATCCTATATGTAAGTTTATAACGGGTTCAAAATTTATGAGAATTTCTTATGCCGTTGCTAAAGTTCTTGCATTCTTTGTTATAATACTTGCAAAGATTCCTAATATCCCTAATTCGGAATTGATTTTTTCAATAGGTTATTGGCTTGCTGTTGTAGCAATTGTTTTCTGTGTTGTAAGAGGATTACCTGTTGTTTTAGAGGCTAAGCACGTTATAAATGACTAAGTTTAACATTGTACTATATGAACCTGAAATTCCTCAAAATACCGGCAATATCGCAAGGTTATGCGCTTGTTGTGGCGCAAGTCTGTATTTAGTCGGGAAACTCGGATTTTCGTTAAGCAGTAAATATACAAAACGTGCAGGACTTGATTATTGGGATAGTGTTGATTTGCATAAGGTGGATTCTATGGAGGAGCTTTATGGAATGTTTCCTAATGCGGATTTTTATTATCTTACGACAAAATCAAAAAAACTTTATACCGATATAAAATATAAAGAGGGTGATTTTATTGTATTTGGTCCTGAAACCAGAGGATTGCCCGATAAATATGTACAGGATAAAAATGCTGTAACGATTCCGATGTTAGAAGGACAGAGGAGTTTGAATCTGTCTAATTCGGTTGCAATTACGGCTTATGAGGTAATAAGACAAAATGGAATTTAAACTTCCCGAAAGACCTGAATTTTCTAATAAAGCTACATTTGGCAAAGTGCTAAATATTGCGGGTTCTGAATTCTATTCAGGTGCTGCTTATCTCTCATCATTATCGGCATTAAAGGTCGGATGCGGATACGTTGCTTTATCCGGTTCTCCAAAATCAATCTCAACAGTTGCGAATTTGACCCCTGATATTGTGTTTGTTCCCATATCGTCAGTAAAAGAAGCACTTCCAAAATACAATGTTGTTTCAATAGGATGCGGATTGTCTGTTGATGCAAGTACTACGATATTGTTCAAATCCGTAATTACGGCTTTGGCATCCTTGGACAAGACTGTTCTTATTGATGCTGACGGGTTAAACATTCTTGCAAAGAAAAAACCGTCAAAGCTGCCTAAAAAGCTTATTATTACCCCACATCCAAAAGAGGCGTCAAGACTTTTGAAAACGGATGTCGGAGAAATACTCGGTAAGCCTGTTGCCTGTGCGAAAAAAATATCAAAAAAATATGGATGTACAACGGTTCTGAAAATGCACAGTACTGTTGTTTGTTCAAAAGATATGGAAGTGTATATTAATAAAACCGGAAATTCTGCTTTGTCCAAAGCCGGTTCGGGTGATGTTTTGACAGGCATGATTTCAGGTTTATGCGCTCAAGATATGTCTGAGTTTGAGGCTGCAAAGTTAGGTGTTTATCTTCACGGCAGAACAGGTGAAATAGCTTCAAGCATGTTGACCGAGTATTCGGTTCTGGCAAGTGATTTATTAAAATATATACCGCTTGCGTTAGTTGACATTATGTCGAGAAAATAAAATAATGATGTGTACAAAATAAAAAGGAGATGCAGTATGGCAAAAGACAGCAGTTTTGATATCGTATCCGAATTTGACAGACAAGAACTTTTGAATGCGGTGGATCAGGTAAAAAGAGATTTGCAATCAAGATTTGACCTTAAAAATTCAAATTCTGATATTGAACTTGATGCGGATAAAACAATTACTATTACCACTTCTGATGATATGAAGCTCAGAAATATATATGACATCCTGCAAACAAAACTTGTTAAACGAGGATTGAGTATAAGAATCCTTGATGCTCAGCCGGTTGAAAATGCCTTAGGCGGGAATGTAAGACAGGTTTATAAACTTAGAAAAGGTCTGACTCAGGAACTTGCAAAGAAAATTGTTGCGGATATAAAAGATTCGAAATTGAAGGTTCAAGCCTCTATACAAGGCGATCAAGTCAGAGTTACAGGTAAAAGTAAAGATGATTTGCAAGAAGTTATTAAACTTTTGCGTGGAAATGAAGATAAATACGACTATCCGCTTCAATTTACAAATTACAGATAATTTTATTTTTTTTGTAAATATGAAATTAATCCGGATAGGGCAAATTCGTATGATTTTTCTTTAAATCCTACGACTTGTGCAATTGATACTCCTGAGATTAGAGAAGTATGTCTGAATTCTTCTCTTGCATGAATATTTGTCATATGAACTTCAACAGTCGGAATCCCAACGGATGATATAGCATCCCTTATTGCAACGCTTGTATGCGTAAACCCACCTGCATTTATAATAAGTCCGTCACATTTTGTTTGTTGAATTTTATCGATAATTTCGCCTTCATGATTGCTCTGAAAAGTTTCAAGAGTGACACCTTCTGCTTGGGCAATTTTATCAAGGTTGTTCTCTATTGTTTCAAGTGTTATATTCCCGTATTTTTCAGGTTCTCTTTGCCCTAACATATTAAGATTTGGTCCGTTTATAACTAATATATTCATGCTTAATACTCTCCTTTTATGATATTATAATAAATATGAAAGATATTCAAAATTTGAAGGATAACAGAGGGGTAGAAATACAAAAAGTCGGAATTAAAGATATTGAGTTTCCGCTGATTATCCAACGTAAAGATAAAGAAAATCAGGAAGTATACGCAAAAGTAAAAATGAGCGTAGCTTTGCCTTCCCATTATAAAGGTACGCACATGTCACGTTTTGTTGAGTGCCTGAATGATTGGAAGGAAAAACATCTTCTGGGTGTGGATATTGAAGGTTGTGTTCAGGATTTGGTAGAGCGCTTGGATGCAAAATCTTCTTATCTTAAATTTTCATTTAAGTATTTTATAGACAAAAAATCCCCAATTACGGGTATTGTTGCACCTATGTGTTATGACTGTTCGTTTGAAGGTGTTTTAACCGATTATGGAGAAGAAGACGAGGAGTATAAATTTGTACTCGGAGTAAAAGTTCCTGTTACGACTTTGTGTCCTTGTTCAAAAGAGATATCTGATTATGGCGCGCACAATCAAAGAGCAATTGTTTCTGTTAAAGTTTCATACGACAGAGATGAACATATTTGGATTGAAGATTTGATTAATATGGTGGAAGAAAACGCTTCTTGCGGATTGTATTCTCTTTTAAAACGTGAAGATGAGAAATATGTTACAGAGCATGCTTATCAAAACCCTAAGTTTGTAGAAGATGTATTACGAGATGTTGTGCTTGCTTTGAGAAACAACGATATAATAGACACGTTTGAGGTTGAATGTGAATCTATTGAAAGTATACATAACCATTCGGCTTGGGCGTATCAAGCTGAATAACAAATCGACGGAACTTCCGTCCCGCCGATTAAAGTTAGGTTAGTTATATCAGGTTAGTAGTCTGTTGAGGCATCTAATTTTGCTTTACCGCTTGATGAGAGTGAGCGCCAGAATCTTTCCATTAATCCATACTGTTGAGCATCACCGGTCATATATGATATCGCTTCTTTTGCCGACGGCTGTCTGTTACCACCAATCGATGATAGCATTGTGCTGAATTCACCTGAACCGTGAGCTTCTATATCCGCAACCAGATTAGTTCCATTAACTTGCTGATAATTAGCAACCAGTTGATTCTTAAAGGATTTAAGTTTATTACTTATTCTGTTGCCGTTATCATCGTATTCTTCACCAACTGAAGCTTCATATACGTCGCATAATTGTTTATACAAATCACAAGCTGCCCGCATATTATTATCTTCTATATAAGATTTTAATCTGACTAAACTTTCGTTCAAATCAATACCCGCAGCACTTAGAACACTTTGGTTACCACGCTGATCAAATATAAATTGGGTTCGTCTGTCATCATTATTTGTGTAAATGTCATACATGCCGTTATTAAGTATTTTCATGTTATCAACATACCGTTGTACGTAGTCAGAGTTACCGTACATTCCCATCATCGGCATTCCCATTCCCATGCCCATTCCCATTCCCATACCTGGCATCATCATTCCGCCGCCAATGGTCCCGAAGTTTCCGGGAGCTGTACCAAGAGGCATATTATATGGAGTCCCAAAAATTGAATACTCTGATTCATAATATTGACTTTCCATCGGTCTATTCAAAAACTGGAATCCGCCTGTCGCATTCAAGTTTGGATTCGCCTTTGGAATTGTTAATTCGTCTGCCATACAAACCTCCCGGTATAACCTAACCTTTTAAAATACTTAATCTAACCTTTACTCTTATATAAAGTATTTTTTTTTCTTGAAATTGACTTTTTTATTTAATTTCTTAACATTTGTTTACATTTCTTTTTGGTTTTATCTAAAAAGGTATTATAAAAACTCTTTAAATTAAGTAATAGTGTACATTTTACCATATTAAATTTTGTATAATTTTAGATTTAAACTATTGCAGTTTTAATGAAAATGGTTATAATGTAGGTGTAAGTTCTGTTATTAAATATTATCAATGACTAAAGATAGGAGTCTATATGAAAATTCTCCGCGATGTTCTTGAAAAAATAGTTGCATACCTTGAAAAAGCAGGCACACACGCATTTAAGTATATTGCGTACTAAAAAGGGTTGAATTAAACTCCAACCCTTTCTCATTCTGCTTTAGTATCTTGCAAGATACTTATTGATTTCCCACTGGGTGACGCAGGTTCTGTAATCATCCCATTCTTTTTCTTTTGCGGTTACGAATTCTGTCATTATATGTTGACCTAGAGCTGCATTTGCAACCAATGATTTATCAAGCAGTTCTACCGCATCAATTAATGTACCCGGTAAAGAATCAATTTTTTGTCTTTTACGTTCTTTGCTTGTTAGTTTATAAATATTGCTGTCAACAGGTGCAGGCGGTTCGATTTTATTTCTGATACCGTCAAGACAAGCCTCTAATATTGTTGCAAAAGCAAGATAAGGGTTACAAGAAGGATCCGGAGAACGAAGTTCAACACGTGTTGCAACTCCTCGTTTTGCAGGAACTCTCAATAATGCACTTCTGTTAGCAAGTGACCATGCGAGATAAACAGGTGCTTCATATCCCGGAACAAGCCTTTTGTAACTGTTTACAGTCGGGTTAAGTATTGCAGTTATACTCTTGATATGCTTTAATAACCCGCCAATTGCGTATTTTGCAGTATCTGAAAGTTGATACTCGGCATTTTCGTCATAAAAAGCATTCTTACCGTCTTTGAATAGTGAAATATTGCAGTGCATCCCCGAACCGTTTATTCCGAAAATCGGTTTTGGCATAAATGTGGCATGCAATTCATGTAGCGCTGCAATTGCCTTAACAACAACTTTAAATGTTGCGACATTATCCGCAGTTGTTAATATATCCGCATATTTGAAATCAACTTCATGTTGTCCGTCTGCAACTTCGTGATGTGATGCTTCAATATCAAAGTTCATTTCTTGTAACGTATTAACAATGTCCGAACGAACATCTTCACCTAAATCTTCGGGTCCTATATCATAATAGCCTGCGTTATCCATAGTTGATGTTGTTATATTACCGTTTTCATCCTTTGAGAATAAGAAAAACTCTGCTTCAGGACCCATATTCATTGTAAAACCAAGCTTTTTAGCTTCATTCATTAATCTTTTTAAATTACATCTTGGGCAACCTTCAAAAGGAGTTCCGTCTGCATTATAGATATCACAAATAATTCTTGCGGACTCATACCCTTCAATATCTCTCCAAGGGAGAATTTCAAAAGTATTTTTGTCAGGATAGAAAAACATATCAGATGTTTCAATACTTCTAAATCCTTTTATAGAAGAACCGTCAAGCATAATTTCATTAGCAAGAATTTTGTCAATGTGACTTGCCGGAATCGATATATTCTTAACTTGTCCGTTTATATCTACGAATTGAAGTTTTATGAAGCGAATATTTCTTTCTTTAATTATACGTTTTATGTCATCGGCGCTTAAATCTCTGCCATCCATTCTTTTATATGTAAATTCGCTCATAAATCCTCCATTTGCATTCTTATATAAACTACGTATTTAATTAAAATACATATTTTGGCTGCTGTCAATGATTTTTATATTAAGAATAAGTAAAGACAGGTTTTTTACGTAATATTAATTTTTTAAAATTTTCATAAAAAATATAATTAAATTTTAAATTTTATAAAAAAATATAGAAAAAATTAAAAATTATTATAATAAAAAATATAAATAATAAATTTTTTTTTTAATT
>CAMDZX010000012.1 GCA_945910925.1 uncultured bacterium
TACTTATCTTCAAAATTGCACCAATCATTTTCATAATATCCATCTTTAACAAATTTATTAAATGATGAGTATTGCCAATCTTTAGGTGCAATATTATAATGCTTCATCGGATTGTAATGTATATAATCAATATGTTTATTCAAATCTTCTTTATTAATTATTGTATGTTCAAAATATCTACGCTGCCAAATACTTTTTTCGGCTTTGCTTTTTCTACTATCTGACTCATAATATTCCGGAATTTGTGAAATATCAAAATTGACTGAAAAATTTCGTTTTATATTTTTTATAATATCGGGATATTCTTTTATATTTTCTGTCTTGAATAACATATGAATATGATTTTTTAATACACAAATTGCCACTATATCAAATTTATATTTTTGTTTTGTCTGTTTTATTGCATTTCTTAACAAATCAATATTTTGTATCAAAATTTCTTGTCTTTCAAATGTGACAACTGTTATAAAAATAATACTATTTGGTATAAATAAACGTCTGTAATTCATAATAAAATCATAATACAAAAGTTATTGTTGGGTTTCACCCAACCTACTATATTCCCCCTTGTAAATTTATCTGTCAAGTTATAATGGGTTCAAAAATATAGTTTACAATTTGTAATATATCTGCCTCAAATAGCAATATTAAAATTTATACATGTTATTAATTAGGTGTGTAGTTTTTGGAAGGAATTATTGATATGACAAATGTTATTCACATTGCGTACGGAAATTTAATTAGCAAACCAAACAAATTTGGCATTGAAGCTTATAAAAAGAACGGCGTGAAAACTATTTTAAAAGACAGCAAAGTTATTAAAACAATAACAAAAGAAAGAGTATTTGATGGTCAAGTTGAATTGACACATATTAACAACTATAAAAACAATGAACTGGTTGGCACAGAACAGTTGAGAAAAGATTATGATGAGGGTGGTCGTTTGTTGTCTACTATACATACAAAACATAATGATTCAGGTAGCAGCGTAAATATTTTTATGCGTGGTGAGAATGGAAAATTTATCCAAATGAAGAAATCAGTAGATGAGTTTCTTCAACATTTTCTAAACATTTTGGGTGGTAAAGAATAACCTATATTTATCAGGTTATTTATTTACAAACTGATATTTTATATTTGCTATAGTTTTGATGAGAATTCTTAATTTTTTGCACAAATTACGTAGTTAGCAAGTGTATAATTTTTTGCACCAAAAAACTATTATAATATGAGAATTCTATTGTCGGGTTGAAACCCAAGCTATTTACTATCTGTATGATTTGTGTATTTATTTGTTTGTGTGTAAACCTATTTTATAGTATTATCCGATTATGAAAAAACTTTTTTTAATTATATTATCAAGTGTAATTTTTTCATCAAATTGTTTTGCAGAACAATACGTTTTGCAGTGCAAAATGAATATAGAAGCTATCAACACAGCAACAGGCGAAGTTATGTATCGTTCTCCGCTTGAAAGGTATTTTATTATAGATACAATCCTTGCAAATGTGTATGATGCAAATAATCTTCCCCTGCATGTCGAAGGTTTTGATGATAATGAAATAGTTTTTCGCCATAAGGCATTTAACTTTCATACCATTGTAGAAACGAAAGTTACATATAACAGAATTACAAAAGAAATTACATTAAATGAAATTTATGCAAATAGTGCTTTTTCTAACAGAGCACAATTCTGTACACGTGGCAGCGGAACATGTAAGGAAATAGAAATCCAAAGGAAACCGATATTTTAATGACGAATAATAAAAACATTATGAATAATGTCAAACGACGCTGGTATGATGAAGACCCGACGGTTAGTCTTGCAGTTAGTCTTTTGGAAAAAATCGATAAATCAAAACAACTTGAATGTGCAAAATTTATCAAAGAACAGAGTCATAGTTTCAATATATATATTGAAGCAAATAAACTTGAGGATTCGTTCCTCTATCTCCACAAACGTTGGTACGATGAGGATAAAGAAATATCGGATGCGTTTGAATATCTAAAACTTATGCCGTTTGATTTGAGAAAAGAAGCGGCACTTGAGATAATAAACAAAATACGGGAGACGGACTCTTGATAAGTAATATTCTTCTTAATCCCGTAGTTATTTCAATTCTTTTATTGTGCGTATTATGTCTAGGCAGAATAAATGTTCTGCTTGCAATAATTATATCTGCAATAACGGCAGGCTGCATATCAGGAATGAATGTATCAAGTATAATGGACACATTTATTTCGGGTATGGGCGGCAATTCCGAAACTGCACTCAGCTATATTCTTTTAGGTGCGTTTGCCGCTGCAATGAACCATACGGGGCTTACCGATATTATTGCGGAAAAAATTATCGGCATTGTAAATAATAGAATTTGGATTCTTTATTTGATTATTGCACTGATTGCAATGGCTTCTCAAAACATTATACCTATTCATATTGCATTTATACCGATTCTTATCCCTGCATTGCTCCCAATGATGAATATGATGGATATCGACAGGCGTGCCGTTGCGTGTATACTTGCATTCGGTTTGAAAACTCCTTATATAACAATTCCTGCAGGGTTTGGATTGATATTCCACAATTTGATTGCAGATAATATGATTCAAAATGGGATGCAAGTAGAAAGAAATTATATCTGGGAATATACATGGATACTCGGCATCGGTATGCTGACTGCACTACTTATTGCACTATTTGTATCGTATAGAAAACCTCGAGAATACAAACAAATAGATATTCCTCAAGAACATCTTGAAAAAACAAAGTTCAACAAAAACCACCTTATAACAATAATTGCGGCATTTGCAACATTTGCGGTACAGATATTGACTCATTCGCTGCCATTGGGAGCTTTAACGGGGTTAGGAATAATCTTCTCACTTGGTGCAGTTAAACATTCCAAAATGGACAAACTTATGGATGAAGGAATTTACCTGATGGGCTATGTAGCTTTTGTTATGCTTGTTGCATCAGGTTTTGCGACCGTATTAAAACAAACAGGCGGAATAGAATCACTTGTATGCTATGTTACTCAGGTGCTACCTTCAAGCCACATACTAACGGCTTTAATTATGTTGATACTTGGACTTTTAATAACTATTGGCATAGGAACCTCGTTTGGAACAATTCCTATTCTTGCGGTTGTCTTTGTTCCAATATGCGCACATATTGGATTCAATATCCCTCAAACAGTTGTTCTTCTTGCTGCTGCTGCAGCTCTCGGAGATGCCGGTTCTCCTGCATCTGATACCACTCTCGGACCGACGGCAGGATTGAATGTCGACGGACAACATAATCATATTTGGGATACATGCGTTCCTACGTTCCTGCATTACAACACGGCATTAATACTTTCTGCAATAATCGGAATTTTTGTATTTGGAAAATAATTTATAATCGAATTTGCTGATTATTCTGTTTGTTATTTTTTAAAACTCCTCTTGAATATATTGTTTATTTTATGCTAATTTATAAGAATGATAGAACTTTTGATTATGTATGTATTATCTTCTTCTCCTCATACTATGTACGGGGTTTTAAAGAGTATTCTTAATAAATTCTCTCCGTATACAAGACCGAGTTTTGGCACAATAAAGCCTGCCCTCTTGCGTTTAGAGAAAAAAGGAGTTATTTGTTCAAGCAAGTCGATATCGGATGGCGGAAAAGTTTCTGTGATGTATGCCTTAACACCGGAAGGGCTTAATGTTTTAAAGAAAAAAATTCTTGAAGTTGATACAAAAAATCCGGTACAGTTTTTATCAAACGCACGTATACAACTTGCGTGTGCAGGGTTTTTAGATATTTCTTCTCAAAGAGATTTGTTCCAAAAACTTAAAAAACGCGCGCTTATTATAAAAACCGATGCCGAAAATAAAATTTCCGATGAGGCAATTTCTCCAACATATTTTCATAGATTGGTGTTGGATAACAGTATATGTGAATACAATAATTTTATTAATCTTTTAGAAGGACTGGAACGTGGCAGCAATAGTTAGTTCTGTGGAAAAAGGTTCTATTGCGGAAGAACTTGAAATAGAACAAGGTGATGAGCTTGTTTCAATTGACGGGCAGAAAATGCTTGATATGATTGACTATGGCTTCTATTGTAAATCAGAGTTTTTAACGATAGAAATAAAGAAAAAAAACGGTGAAATTGAAGAAATTGAACTGGAAAAAGATTATGATGAGGACTTGGGTATAATCTTTGAAAGCGCAGTCTTTGACAGGATTAAGCCGTGTTTAAATAATTGTATATTTTGCTTTGTTGACCAACAGCCTAAAGGACTTAGAGATACGTTGTACATAAAAGATGATGATTATCGTCTGTCTTATTTGCAGGGTACTTATATAACACTGACTAATTTTAAAGAGGAAGATAAACAACGGATTTCAAGAATGCATCTCGGACCTTTTTATGTTTCCGTTCACGCTACAAACCCTGATTTGCGGGTGAAAATGTTGAGAAATCCCAATGCAGGAAAAATAATGGAGCATCTCAAATGGTTTAAGGATAATGAAATTCCATTTCACGCACAGATAGTGCTTTGTCCTGATATAAACGACGGTGCGGAATTGGAGAGAACTTTGACGGATTTAACTTCTTTGGGTGATTGCGTTTTGTCCGTTGCGATTGTTCCTGTCGGGATTACACAGTTTAGAGAAGGAAATATCTTAAAACCTGTTACACCTGAAGTTGCAGAGCAAACAATTGAAATTGCAAGTAAATACAAAAAAGTTTGTTGTTCGGATGAATTTTTCCTTTTGGCAAATAGGCAAATTCCGTCTTGCGAATATTATGGGAATTTTTCTCAACTGGATGACGGTGTAGGTGCAATAAGAGCATTATTAGAAGATTTTGACGGGCTTAAACTTCCTGAAACGCTTTCAAAACCGTTAAAATTGGTTTTTGCAACTTCGTATGCGGGAAAAGATGCAATATCATATGTTTCGGAAAAATTAAACAAAATCGACAATCTGCAATCGGTTGTTTTACCTGTAAAATCAAATTATTGGGGACAAAATATAACGGTTGCGGGACTGATTACTTCCGAAGATTTGATTTCAACCATAAAAGATGTAGAATGTGATTATGTTATTGTGCCGGGTGTGATGTTAAAACCATATTCCGACAGTTTTTTGGATGGTCAGACCTTGACAAAAGTAAAAGAGATTACAGGTAAGAGTTTTATTGTTATTAATAATCAGTACTCTTTAAAAGAATTGGTTGATTTTATTAATTATTATAATACCGGGAATCAATAATATTAATGTACGTATATGCGTTAAATGACAGACTTCCGAAAATGAGTTTCATTCTTGTGTCGGTATCGGGTATTAGTTTGGCAAATTGAATATATTCCTGATTGAAATCATCATCCGTTTCACGAGCTTTGATTTTTGCTACGAGGTTATAGGCTTGATAGAGTTTTAGGTATACTCCGTCATCTTCTTTTTCTCCGACCACTTTGTAAAATCCTTTTTCGATTGCTTTACCACCGGAAAGAAAATCAACAGGGATATTGATTAATTGGCATTCATCCATTTCCTCTAACGGATTTTGACTTTCTATCTTATCTTTATGCACATCCATGTTATCGTGCAAACTGCTGCCTTTGAATTTTTTTATAGCTTTTTCTTTTTGTTTGTTTGCTTTTTTATTCTTGCGTTCTTCAAGTGCTTTCATTGTTTCTTCAAATTGCTTGTTTGTGATAATTTTTTGTCCGTCCCAAGCATTATCAATATTATCGTACTTAGACCAGTCCGATTCATCTGCCATTACAGGCAGAGAAAGAACTGCAACTATAAACAATAAAAACAACCTTTTGAACATATACTCAATTTATAATGTTTTTGGAGTAAAAGTAAACATCTATATAGAGTAAAGTATTTATTTTTTGATATAAATAGTGTATAATAGGAATGTCATACATTTGGAATGAAGGCAATATAGCATTGGGAATAGGCTTAATTTCACTTATAGTAATCATAGGATTGTTTATTTTATATGCAGTTCTTGTTTCTGCAGAGAATGCAGATCAAGGAAAAGGATTACAGGTAACAACCAAAAATATTCTTGAACAGGTGGAAAATCTCTATAATGAAAAAGAGTTTACAATTCTTGAAATCCTTGCTAAAAAATATTTGGAGCGTGTTCCAAAACACTATGGAGTAAGGTGTTATTTGGCAAAATGTTACTATGAAACAAATAAAATTACTCAGGCTATTTATGAATGTTTAAAAATTCTTAAAAAGAATAAAGAATTTGATGATATACGTTTAATATTAGCAAATTGTTACCGACGTAAAAATTTGACAATTGAGGCTTTGAAGCAGTTTGAAATTTTATACAAGCGTGGAAATCATTCGGTTGAAGTTGTAAAGAATTTGGCAGAATTGTTCAATAATGTCAGCCAATACAGTGCATCAATAAAATTGTATAACATGCTTGTTCCTATGACAAAAGATAATAGAGAAATTTCCGAATACAAACTTATTCTTGCAAAATTAAATGAAAAAATCGGAGATTATGCAGCCGCATTTGAATCATATAAAGCACGGTTACAATTGACTCCTAAAGATTACGATACCAGAAAAAAAATGGTACAACTCTATATTAAAGTCGGTAACTATACTAAAGTTATTTCAGCATTAGAGGAAATGCTCGATTATGAACTTCCGCAAGACATGAAACTGTGGGCATTGGAATTACTTGTAAAAACGTGTCGTGAAACCGGTGAACAAATGAAAGCATTAGCATATACAGAAAAACTTATTGATTGTCCCGGAAGTAATGCGTTGGATGCAAAATGTAATTTGGCGGATATTTATTCAACTCTTGATAATCTTGAAGCCGCAGAAGGTGTTTTGACAGATTTATCTGTACAGCACGAAGATAATATTGAAGTATTAACACGTCTGGCAACTATATATGAGAAACAAAACAGATTTTCGGAAGCTAATGACATATATAATGGATTACTCTTGGTAATTCCAAGTACGGAGGTAAGGCGTGTACATAGTCTTATGAGTAATTTGTACGCACGTTGGGGTGCTTCTATGTTAAACGGTTCCGAACTTTCGGATGTTACGGAGTCGTTTAAACTATTCTCTATGGCAATTCAATTCGATGTTACAAATCCATACGTACATGAACAGCTTGCAAAAGCTAATATGATGATAAAAAATTATAAAGAAGCAATTTCTCAATTAAAAATTGCCATGGAATACAGTGAAGAAGCCGATTATGTAAAATATTATTTACCGTTAGCAGATTGTTATCACAATATTAACAATGCATTTGAAGAAAAAATGGCTTTAACAAATCTAATTAAGTTATCTCCAAACAATTCAATAGCACATTGGAAACTTGCTCAATTGTGTGAAGCTCAACACGATACAAAAGGTGCTAAATCAATGTTAGAAAAAACAATCGAACTTGACCCTAATATGATAGAACCTAAGTATAGATTAGCTTTGCTCTATGAAGCAGAAGGATATAAAGACGGTGCTATTAATTTGTATAAGCAAATTTTAAAACTCGATCCCGCAAATGAAGATGTTGAAAGTAATCTTAAAACATTGTTAAACTTTAGTCATGATGATAAAGAGTAGTATTCCTGCAAGTCCCGAAGTTATCAGATAAAAAAGCGGGGATTGTTTGCGTGTTAAAAATATGACCAATAAACATGTAAATAGTGCTGTTGCATAAAATCCGCTAACGGTTGATTTTATTAATTTAATTGCAACGGATGCAATAAGTGCGCAGCTTGCAGGTTTTAGTCCATAAATCGCAGCTTGGACATAGAAATTATCACTGAATTTCTTTAAAAGTTTTGATATTCCTATGACAATAAAAAACGAAGGAGTAATTATAGCCAAAGATGCAATCATGGCAGTAATAATTCCTTGCGTCTGCATGCCTGCATAAGTTGCCATATTTAACCCGACAGGGCCCGGAGTGATTGATGATATAGCAAGCATTTGCGTTAGTTCGTTTACGGAATACCAGTGATATTTTTCTGCAATATTATACAAAAACGGTAACGTTGCAAACCCGCCGCCAAATGATAACACCCCTATTTTAAAGAACTCTTTAAATAATTGAAAGTATATCATTTATTTCCCTCTTTGTATCGTTGAAAAAGTTTGTATAATATTCCGATTAATATTGATGAAAGTATTATTGGTGTAGGGGTGATATTGTATTTTAGTATTGCCACAAGAAAAGCAAAAAACATAAAAAGAGTAAATTTATCGGTAATAGATTTGCTCCACATTTCTTTTACGGAAGATATTATGAGTATAATAACTCCAAAATTTACTCCCCACAAAATGGCTTTAACAACAGAAATTTCCGAGATTTGTGAAACAATGGAGGCAATTCCGGTTATACATATAAACGGTGATGTAATTATTCCCAATATGGCAGCGAGCGCACCAAACTTGCCTCTGATTTTATATCCTACAAAGATAGAAATATTTGCAGCGATAAGTCCCGGTAATGATTGACTGATTGCATAATAATCAATCAATTCACTTTCTGTTATCCAATTTTTCTTTTCAACGATATCTTCTTTAAGTATCGGGAGTATAACATAACCGCCGCCAATAAGAATTACTCCTATTCGCACAAATACTTTGTAAATCTCCCACAGACTGATTTTCATAGTTAAATTATATAATAAAAATAAAAGCTTTATGCCGGTGCGATTTTATTACCTGCCGAAATGACAGGTGGGTGAACGCCTCGATGCCTCCGTTTCCCACTGGCAATTAAGTTCATAATTGATGGGTATACTTCATAACACCGCTGAGCTAATTCTCCCTTTTAATAAAAATGTAGGAATAAAATTAACACCGTCACAAAGCACTATCATTATTGCATATTTTTATCTCTATTTCAACTTTTGTAACATAAGTAGTGTAATTATGTATATTTGCGATAAACAGTTTTGTATTTATCCCATTTGACCCTTGAATAATTTTTTAATAAAGTCCAGAGGACTTGTTTCGCTGTTCATTTTTTCCTGAATACGGTCGTAGTTATTTCTGATATATGGATGATTAGGTTCAAGTTCTTTCAACCTGTCCATATAATTGACCATTTCCCGATAATCACCTATTCGTTCTCTGAATTCTGCAAGTTTTTGAAGCGCTCTTTTGCTGTTCGGGTTCAGTTCCAGAAGCTTTTCATAAAATTCAACGGAATGGTTTTTATCCTCAACATCAAGTATATCTGCAATTGTTGTAACAAGTTCTATATTATTACTGTCAAGTTGGTATGCAATCATGTATTCGTTCATACCGACATCTTTATCACCTTTTGCATAATTAAATTTTGCCCAATTTATGTGTTCATTAAATTCATCGCCCTGTTTTTCGTATATTAAGGCTCTCATTTGGTATACAACAGGTGAATTAGGTTCATACTTGTTATATTCGTTTACTTCATCCAACGCTCTTACAAAATCGTTTGTTTGAAAATAGAATTGAGCGAGGAGTGAATGATATTTTGCATTTTTATCATATTGTTGATGAATTTCCGTCAATATGGAGTATGCCTCATCGTTTTGCCCCATATCCATAAGGCATCGGATTTGAAGCAGTTTATCTTTTGTCAATTCCATGGCTTTTTTCGGGTCATCTGCTTTAATATAAAGTTTTGCAAGCTCCTCATCAACATCGTTATAACCGTTTTCACGAGCTTTTTCAAGAGTATCAATCGCACTTTCTACAAAACCTGTTGTTGAATATATATTCGCAAGGTTTGTATAAATTTTTGGGTTATCAAATCTTACATCAATGAGTTTGAGGTACTCGTCAATCGCTTGGTTTTCTTTTTTAGCACCGTCATATAGGGTTGCAAGAATATATCTTGCGGCATTTGCATCACGCTCGTTATCGGCTTTTTCAACTGCCTTTCTGTAATCATTTATTGCATGCTCCAACTGTCCTTGCAAAACGTGCATCTCACCCTTGCAAACGTAGTATTTGTATCTGTTTGTATCGTGGCAGATATCCATAAGTTGTTCGTATGCCATGAGGTTTTTTGCATCAAATTTTATCAGCTCTGTATAAAAAAACTCTGCCTCATCCTTTTTGTTGAGTATACTTGCAATATGTCCGAGTCTTTCGATTAATGCAGTATTCTTAGGATTGGTTTTATAAAGCTTTTTGTATTCTTCATAAGCTAAATCATATTGTCCGTTTTCTTCTAACTGTTCCGGTGATGCCATATTAAAATCCTCATATTAGTTATAACTGTTTTGTGTTTTTTCAATCCCGTTTGCAAAATAGTATTCTATTGCTTCGGTTGACTTATTGATTACTGTTTTAAGCTTATCCGATTCATCGTTCCCGAAATTTTGGAGAACAAAAGCTTCCGAGGGGATACCGGGTTGAGGTCCGATACCTATTTTTAATCTCGCAAACTTATTAGTTCCGAGATGTTGTATAATTGATTTTATTCCGTTATGTCCGCCATCCGAACCTGATGCCCTAAATCTTATTTTACCCAAATCAAGCGATAAATCATCATAGACAACCAGAGTATTTTCAACAGGAATTTTGTAATAATCAATAACCGCTCTTATGGCTTCGCCCGATAAATTCATATAAGTTGTCGGTTTAACAAGTAGTGTGTCTTCTCCGTTCAGCCTGATTTTGGTAATAAGAGATTTAAGTTTTGAGTTTTCTTTAAAGGTTTCAGAGTTGTTAAGCGCAAGAGAATCCACAACCATAAACCCCGCATTATGGCGTGTGAAGGTATATTTTGCGCCTATATTCCCTAAACCTGTTACAAGATTCATTGATTAAGTACCTGCTCATAAAATAATACACTCTATATTTAAAATTTTAAACCAAATAAAGATTACCGTGTTGTTTATCCTATGTGTGCTTAACAAAAAGATAAAAATGAAAAAAACTAATTCTAGAAAAGAAAGGATAAAATTATGAAAGAAAAAGTGAAAGAAAATATTAAGAGTTCTGAGAAGCTTTCTAAGTTTCTTGAAAAGAACGAACTACACAAAAAAGATTTTGCGGAGATGATAGGTGTTACCCTGTCGTATGTCTACAATTTAATAGATAATACAATCCCGTTTTCAACGAGAGGAACAACTCTCGAAAGAATTTCAACCGTCATGGAAATTGAACCTGACGAGTTTGAAGAATACAGAATCCCGCAAGAACCAATTCTTGTAGATGAAGCCGTTGATATCTTAAAATCGGCACTAAAGCGCAAAAAAATGAGCGTTGTAAATTTCTTAAAGGCATTCCCACGTAAAAAACGACTTGATATTGTAGATGTGTTGCGAGGCGCACTTCCTATGCCTTTGGATTACAAAGAGTTGAGTGCAATAGGTAAAATCGCGGGGCTTGATAGTGAAAAAATTTATTCTGTCTGGGAAAATCGCTTAAAACAGGTATTGGAATCAAACGGCATGAATATTTATTCTAATTCGGAACTTATAAATTCAATGTTAGAATGTGCAAAGAAACATGTTTTGTAAGACATATAATAACGGCGGTAAAAATTTTACCGCCGTTATTATATTACTAATAATTACATTCAAACAATCAAATACAGATTTAGCACTTGATTATATCATATTTGTCCTAAACAAAACTTAGCATTGTTCAGCCCGGCATTTCTGCATAGCTTCCTGAGAAATTTCAGCAGTATCTTGTATAATAGACCCGACAAGCTGTTGGCTTTCTTGAGCTTCTTTAAACAATTTGACTGCGATATCTGTTTTTACATCACCCGTTCCTGCAGCAGGGTCAATGTTTGAATATGACGAAACTGATTGTACCATGTATTATAAACTCCTCATATCTGTTATATATACATTTTAAACCATGTTTTGAGTTTTACAAGTGTTTTTGTTACAAATATTAAGCCTAATTTTTTGATGGTCTGTAACTTGTTTAAAGTTTAGTTTTAAATTAAAAAAGATGGCTTTGCTGAATAATTTGATACTTTAATTCAAAAAAAGCCATCTTTAATATAATTTTAATTCGGATTATTTTTTACACTTATCACAATTACATTTTTCTACTTGTTTCTTGGCAGAATCACAAGTCGGGCATGTGCAATCTTTTGTTGTTGTACATTTGTCGCATTTGCAATCTTCAATTTGTTTTTTTGCTTTTTCGCATTTAGGACAATTACATCCGTTGTTCGAGCATTGAGGGCATTTGCATTTTTCTAATTGAGTCTTTGCTTTTTCACATTTTGCACAAGTACAGTCTTTTTTTGATGTACATTTTTCGCATTTGCAAGAATCAATTTTAGCCTTTGCAGAATCGCATTTTACACATGAACAATCATTTGTAACAGTTTTTTCGCACTTGGCAGAAGAATTCACAGGACAGCATTTCTTGCAGCCACAGTCACAAGCAGCGTATGCTGATACTCCGACAACAGCCATTGCCAACATTGTTAAGAATAATTTTTTCATAATATTCTCTCCTTTCTTATCTTTCAACTAGAGTATAATACTTGAAAATTTAATGTAAATATGTCACCTATGTGGGTATTCCACTACTGTCCCGAATAATTTTACAGAAACATTGAAAGTCAGCTTAACACGATTGATAGATGCTGAAACGAGTTCAGCATGACGAGGGGAGTGAGATACTGCAAGGGGTGAATGGGGATGTGACTAAATCACTCATTCACTCAGTAACTTAGTAACATAGTCACATTTTTGCCGAAGAAATTAGAAATTATTGTTAAGAAATGTAACAGACATGATTCAATAATAGCTTGATTTTTCTCTAAAACTCCATGATAGAGGCAATTTTCGGAAAGAAAAATACTTTATATAAGTACGGGAATTAAGATTAATACAAATATCATGCTCAATGTGAGTTTATTTTGTATTGCTGAATTTTGCCGAGAAATAAACAATACCGCAAAATAAACGTAAAAATATGGGGATTAGGATTAATACGAAACCTGCTATTTTGTAGCGGATTATTTTGTATTGTTTAATTTTGCAAAACAATGTTACAGGGGATATAGGAGTAAAACAGTATGGTAAGCGGAGTTTACGGATATTCCGGACAGGATATCTACAGACAACAGGCTCAAAAAAGAGCGGCAGAATGGGCACAACGTAGTGCCGCACAGCTACAAGCTGCACAAGGACAACAAGCAGGACAAGTTCAATATGCACAACAACCGCAACAGGGGTATGTTCAATATACACAACAATCACAACCGACACAACAGGTACAACAACCTAAAGGGTGTACGGATGGCAAAGATGACGGTAAAATCGGATTCTGGCAAGGTCTGAAATCATTTGGTAAAGGTGCATTGAAATTTGTCGGTGGATTAGTCGGTTTTGATCAAAACGGTAATTGGAGTGCAGGCAGATTGCTCAAAAATGTAGCAATAGGTGCAGGTATCGCTGCTGTTTGTGTTCTGACGGGAGGTACAGTACCTGCAATAATTGCAGGTGCAGGAGTTGCTATGGCTGCCGGAGGTTTGGTTAAATCACAATATCAATTCTGGACGGCTAAAACAGATGCTGATGCGAAAGCGGCAATGGAGGGAACAGGCTCCAATACCCTTGCTCTTGGACTTTCTTTGGTTGGTGCAAAAGCTGCAATGAAGCAGGTACCGGGTGTTGACCCATCGAAATATACAGGTTTCAAAGGTACATTAAGAGCAGGATGGGATTCTACAACAATAGGATTCAAACAAGCTTGGAACGGTATAAAAGCAGGATATCAAGCATATAAAGCCGGCGGATGGTCTAGAGTTAAATTAGTAGCAAATCAAAGTATTGATAGTAGTTTTACACAAATAAGAAATAATTGGAATGGTATATTTGCTAAAAATACTCAAACAACAACGAATACATCAACTCAAAGTAACGGGAATAATGCAACAGGAACGACGAATACATCACAAAGTAGCAGAAATACTACACAAAATAATACAACAACGCAATCATCTTCTGGAAGAATAAAAAATACCTTTAGAAGTTTAAAAGATGAACATACATATATGAAAAATGAAATTGTACGACTGAATAGGCTTAGAAGAACTAAAGGCCTGTCAACAGAGGAACAAGCTCTTTTCACACAAGTTAAAACACGGTACAACGAAATAGATGCATTATTGCACGGTTCAGGTTCCTCGCAAACTCTACCGGTAAGAATTGTACAAAATAATACAGGTCTTGCACAACAGTCGCAACAAATTTCAACAAATGTTCCAACTTTATCAGTAAGAGTTACACAAAATAGTGGTACTATAGGACAAAATGTTCCAAAAGATTATATAGGAGCAATATTTAATCCAATTAAGAATACAATGGTTAAATTTAATAACATGTATGATAAGGTCAATATCCCATATATTAGTGGACGAAGAATACCATTCACTCAAGTTACTGTACCTTCAATCGGTAAGGCATGGACAATCCCGGCGACAAATGAATTTGTAAATCCTTCAGTAGGCGGACCTTCATTAGATGATATAGTATTAAAAGAATTACAGTACGAGCAAATTGACCAAATAAAATCACAATTGATGCAACAAGGTTATACAGAGGCTCAAGCTACCGCACTAATTAATGAGGCGATGAATGACGCCGAAACAGCCCGGGAGGCAGCAACTCAAGTTCCTTATCAGGCACAGTACACAACTCCTCAGTTCGGACAATATACGACAGGGCAAGTGCCAATGTCAATGAATCTTCAAAATCTTGATTATACAATGAAAGGTATGGGAATAGTTGCATAAGGTAATAAAATATGATACAGACAAAACCCTCTCATAGAGAGGGTTTTATTTTGCCTCTCATACATATGGTTGATATATTTAACCTTTTATTAAACTTTTAAATTTTCTTGACGTTAACACGACCATAACTACATAGGCAACTTATTGAAAGGAGATAGTTATGAGTCTAAGTATTAACACAAACGTTATCTCATTGACGGTACAGAGACACTTCAACTCTACAACCGATTCAATGTACGATGCGATGGAAAAAATGACAACAGGTTACAAAATCAACTCGGCAGCAGACGATGCGGCAGGTTATGGGGTTGTAAAGAAAATGGAATCCGTTTTGAACACATATGATGTTGCATCAACAAACGGTCAAATGGGTTCAAGTTTGTTACAAACTCAAGAAGGTGTTCTTGAAATCGTAGGAAGTTATCTTCAACGTATCAGAGACTTGGCAGAACAAGCAGCAAACGGTACTTATGCAACTTCTTCAAGAATCGCAATCGCATCAGAAGTTTCTCAGAGAATGAGTGAAATGAACCGTCTTTGTGATATCACAGATTTCAACGGTTTGAAATTGTTAGATGGTTCTCAGGTAAATGGTGTTAACCTGCAAGTTGGTATTAATTCAGGTTTAGAAAACGTTATTGTTCTTGATAAATCCCTTTTTGCAAGTGCAAAAGTTACGGCACTGATGCAATTGACAACCGGCGGCGGACAGTCAACAGCTACAAGTTCTACACAGGATGATCAATTCAAATATGAAGGTGAAACAGGTAAATTCTACGAAAGTGCTACACTTGCAGAGCTTGCAAAAGATGGTATTGTCACAGACGGTACTGTTGATGAAACTAAGATGACAATTACTGCTCTATGTAATGCAGTATTCAGAACAGATAACTCCGCACGTATGTTCTTAGATACGATTGACTTGGCAGTAGATGATGTTACTAAGAGATCAACCGAAATCGGGTCTTATATGAACCGTGTTGATTCTGCAGTAGAAAGTATCGCTACTCAAAGAGATAACTTGACAGAAGCAAAATCATTATTGAAGGATGCGGATATTGCAAAGATTTCTTCTGAATACATTGCTCAACAAATTCTTCAACAAGCAGGTTCTACAATGTTAACAACTGCTAACCAAGTGCCAAGTATTGCGTTGAACTTAATCTAATTCTCGCAATAATTATATAACTAGTGTTCCTTTCAATAGCAGACCGGACTGATTTATTCAATCCGGTCTGCACGGTTTTAATGCTTGACGCAAAGCATCATTATCAATCAACCCTCACCAAGAAATTTAAGTTTTCGCAAAGCTCAAACAAAATTTCTGTCCTCTCCCAAGGCACTACTGTCCGAGATAAATTATTCATCCATAATATTTCAAAAAAACATGTCATCCTGAAAGCGTAGAAAACAAACCGGATAGGTCTAGTTTTCGTTTCTGTTCAGAATCTTACCGGCTATAAATCATACTTCCTAATTGGTAAGATACTGAAATACGCCTGATTTAATGTCTTGCTAAAAAATAAATGCCTCATTTTGCCGGCTATTCAGCATGACAGTACTCTTTTTGTAAAAATATCATGGACAACTATGTCTCCCACGAAGAGAGGTATTGTCCCATGGGCCCAATGTTTCGCGTCAATATTAAATCACTTAGTTACTCAGTAACTCAGTAACTTTTAAAGTAAAAATTTATATACCCTTCCTTATTTGACTATATACAAATCGTTAATTATATGATATGATTAGAACAGATGTAGTAGATAAATTTTTTTAAAATATATGCGATGAAGATTATTTAGAATGAATATTTTGAGTAAGTACGGCAGGTTATATGTGCCGCACCATTGCATATTAATAAAAAAATAGAAAAGGATAAGGTGCCTTTATGAGCAGTTTGTCAATCATTTTATTGATTGTTTCGGTGGCTCTGATGCTTGGCGTAGCCTTTCTGCAAATCCGCTATAACAAAATAAAACAAGAATGGGAACGAGCAGAAAAAGAGCAAACCGAAAAAGATGATTTAATTAAGAAGGAAGCGTTAATTCAAGCAAAAGAAGCCTTACAGGCTGAGAGAGAAAAAATTAATGAGGATGAAAGAGAACGAAGAAGAGAACTCAACAATCTTGAAAACAAATTAACCAAACGAGAAGATATTCTTGAAAATAAGATTCAAGAAGTAACTGACAAAGAATCTCAACTGGATAAAAAAGAAGAAGAGCTGGAACAAAAAGAAAACTATCTGGCAGAAACAATCCAAAAACAAATAGCAGAGCTTGAACGTATTGCAGGCATGTCAAGAGAAGATGCAAAAAATATGCTTTTAGAACAATTAAAGCATGACCTTGCACAAGAACAGATGCAATTAATACGTGAAAATGAGGCAAAAATAAGAGAAGATGCTCTGGAAAAATCAAAAGAAATCCTCTCCACAACAATGCAGCGTTGTATGATGGACCAAGTGGTTGAATCTACGGTTGCGGTTGTTTCGTTGCCGAATGATGAAATGAAAGGTCGTATCATCGGACGTGAAGGTCGTAATATAAGAACACTGGAAACCTTAACAGGTGTAGATTTGATTATCGACGATACACCAGAGGCTGTTGTTCTTTCTTGTTTTGACCCTGTCAGGCGTGAAATTGCAAAAATTGCACTCGAAAAACTTATTCAAGATGGTAGAATTCACCCTGTAAGAATTGAAGAAGTTGTGGAAAAATCTCGTGAAGAAATAGAGAAAAAAATATTCCACGAAGGGGAAAATGCCGCACTCGATATGGGTGTTATGGGCTTGAGTAAAGAGCTGATAAAGAATCTCGGAAGATTGTATTATCGTACAAGTTACGGACAAAATGTATTAAAACATTCGCTTGAAGTTGGTCATATTGCAGGCATGTTGGCTGCCGAACTCGGTGCAAACGTATATGTTGCAAAACGTGCGGGACTTCTGCATGACATAGGAAAAGCCGTTGACCAAACTCAAGAAGGTACACATATTCAATTGGGTGTTGAGCTTGCAAGAAGGTTTGGAGAAAAAGAAGAAATAATCCATGCTATTGAGGCGCACCATGATGATGTTACCGCAAATACGATTGAAGCAGTTCTTGTTAAGCTTGCGGATGCAATATCGGCAGGGCGACCGGGAGCAAGACGTGATACTCTGGAAATATACATCAAACGGTTACAAAAAATAGAAGAAATTGTAAACGGATACAAAGGAATCAAGCAATCATTTGCAGTACAAGCAGGACGTGAAGTAAGAGTAATTGTTGAATCGGAAATGTTTGACGACCTTGCGTCACAAAAACTGGCAAGAGATATTGCTAAAAAGATTGAAGATGAACTTGATTATCCGGGACAAATCAGAGTAACTGTTGTTAGAGAATTTAGAACGGTAGAAATAGCAAAATAGAAGTTGAGGGGGAGTTTATCTCCCCCGTTATATAGAAAAATGTCTGATAACAAAAACATCAAAATTTTATTTTTTGGAGATTTAGTCGGCAAGATTGCACGTAAGGCTGTTGCCGAATACCTTCAACAACGTCGAAATCAAAATGATTATCCTGATTTTGTTATTGCAAACGTAGAAAATGCCTCGCACGGTTTCGGACTTACTGAAAAGAATTACAACGAATTGTCAGAAGCCGGTATTGATTGTTTTACATCAGGAAACCATATTTGGGATAAAAAAGATATTTTTAACTACATCGAAAAAGCGGACAAACTTATACGTCCGATAAATTACCCCGCAAATACTCCGGGACAGGGTTCAAGAGTTTTTGAGAAAAACGGCTGCAAAATTGCAGTTATAAATGCTCTCGGCAGAGTGTTTATGCCTCCGATTGATTCACCTCTTGAAATCCTCAAGGCGGAGGTTGAACGATTAAAGGAAATTACCCCGTACATTGTTATAGATTTTCATGCGGAGGCTACTGCGGAAAAGGTTTGTATCGCAAGATATTTATCCGAGCTTGGAGTTTCTGCATTTTTTGGAACACATACTCACATACAAACAGCAGATGAAAAAATTATCAACAATATGGCATATATTACCGATGCCGGATTCTGCGGTGCTTCGGATAGTGTTATTGGTATGGAATACTCTACATCTTTACGTCGTATGACTACCTTGTTACCCGAAAGGTACGAAGTTGCCTCAAATCCCCCTTGTATAATTAATGCAGTTGAAGTTTCGGTTATTGATGGAGCAGCAACTGATATAAAAAGAATTAATGTTAATATAGATATGAATGATAAAGAATTGGAGGTCAGCGTTGAAACTAACAGCGTATGATAACAGGAGGTGGTTATGAAAGCAGATTTTCACATCCACACTTATTATTCCGACGGAATTTTTTCTCCTGAAAAAATCGTTGATTTAGCGGTCGAAGCAGGACTACAAGTCATTGCATTAACCGACCACGATAATATCCTTTCCTACAAAGTTGCAAAGGATTATATAACAAAAAATAACGAATCACTTGAAGTTATACAAGGCGTGGAGATTAACACCTTGTATAAAGGGTATGAGGTTCACATTTTGGGTTACATGATGAACGTCAATAACGGTGATTTTAAAAATATGTTGAAAACCCAACAACAGGCACGTATTAAGCAAACTAAGGAAATCTTGAGCCTACTTAACAAAAAAGAAGGTATAAAAATCAAGTTTGAAGATGTAAAGGCTATGGTTGCGGAAGGAGGCAGTATAGGTCGTCCTCATATTGCTAAAGCAATAACTAACGTTGGAGGTACATCCAATGTTATGGAATCATATAGCAAATATATCAATAATTCGTCACCTGTTTACGTCGAAAGAAAAACCGTATCACCTTTTGATGCGGTAGAAATAATATATGATGCGGGCGGAATACCTGTTATTGCACATCCGCACGATATTCCGATTGCGGATGAATTAATACCGAAGTTGGTTAATTGCGGATTAAGAGGTATTGAGGCATATCACAGAAAACACTCTCCTGCCTTTATAGAACACTTTTCTTCATTGGCAGAAGAATACGGGTTGATTGTAACAGGCGGTTCCGATTTCCATGCACCTAATATTATGAACGGGCAAATCATTCTCGGAAAAAACTTTATTCCGGAATGGATTTATGACTCGCTTATAAGAGAAAAGAAACGATTGGACATGGCATAGATGAAAAAAGCGTTTACTTTAGTTGAAGTTGTTATATTGCTGGTTATCTTTGTAATGGTAGCTATGCTTGTAATACCGTTATCTATTGATGATACCGTTCAGGCAAGAAATATTTCAAAATGGAAACAGGTACATAATGACTTCAAAAATATTCCCACTTCAGTTAAAACTTTTTCGGACAAACCGATGGGATTGCAAGACTTCGTTACGGCATTGGTAAAAGTTCATCCACTGAATAATGTCACATCGTACAAAATAAAATATTTAAACGGAGATACGCCAACCGAAGATTATATCTTTACGGAAAAATATAATACGGATTCGGGTGCATCATTGGCGTTTAAGTGGTTAAATGTTCCTAAAACGGATATAGTAACGAACAAACAAATTCTCGGTTTCCTTATGTATGATGTCAATGGGAAACAAGGACCGAATGTCTGGGGAAAAGATATTTTCGGGATGAATATTTATGCGGATACCATTGAACCTTTCGGGTTAAATGTATCTTCAGAAGAAGTTGAGTTCGATTGTTCAAGACAGGGAACAGGGTTATATTGCTCTACTTATTACCTGAACGGAGGTTCTTTCTGATGAAACATAATGTTTGCGTATTTTGTTCCTCCTCAGGTACTCTGGCAGAAAAATTTTATGAAGATGCCAAAGAACTCGGAAAGTTGTTGGGTGAGAATAATATGACTCTTGTATATGGCGGAAGCAGTGTGGGTACAATGTACGAAACCGCAAAGTATGCAAAAATATACGGTGCAAAAATAATCGGGGTCATGCCTGAAAAATTGTACGGTTTCGGAGTTTCATCCGAAGAATGTGATGAGTTTCATTTAACACCTGACATGAGAACAAGAAAATCAAAAATGGATGAGCTTTCAAATGTTGTAATAGCTATGGCAGGTGGTTTTGGAACATTGGAAGAAGTTTCGGAAATGATAGTACAAAAACAACTCGGATATAATAATAAACCAATCGTATTTTTAAATACGAATGGTTTTTATGATAACTTGTTCAAGTTTTTTGAAAATATTATTGACGGTTCGTTTGCTAAACATACCGCAAGAGAGCTTTTTTATGTAGCTTCGACTCCGCAAGAAGCGATAGAGTATATTCTTAACTATGATTATAAAATGAGGGAGCGTACAAAAGAAGATATATATACAAAGGCAGTCTGATTTCATGCTAAAATAGGTTTAAAATAAGTATTACAAAGGTTTTTTGGAAATATGAATATAATAGAAGTTAAAAATAATTTGATAAAACTCACATATAATGAAGATATAACTCTTTCTTCATTTATAAAGATATCTGATGTGACAAACGCATATATTGCACAAATTCTTTATCTGGAATCTACAAGAGCGGGAAAAGTAGCAATTGCAAGACTTATTTTTAACTGTAAATGCGGTATTCAAGCGTATGACGGTTCAATACCTTCCGTACAATCAAAAGTTGAACTTCTTGATGATGAATTATTCATAAATACTCTGGATAAAACAGAGCCTTTGTTACTTGGTAAACTCGCACAAAAAAATACAGATGTTGTCGTGTCATCAAAACTTTTGATGGACAAACCTATAATATGTGCAGAAAAGTCATACCAATATGCACCTCTTGTACACAACATAATCAAACAAAATGAAATCAATAATAAAAGAACGGTTGTTATAGATACAACAGGAGAGGTTAAAGGTAATAAAATAACTGCAAGCGTTGATTTTAAAATTCCTCTGGATAAATACACCATCAATTATATATTTGACAAGAGTTTTGAAGACCTTACCAAAGAAAATAGAGAGTTTATTCAAGACATATTTACCGAACTTAATGAATATATTCAAACGGTTGAATTTATACCTTATAGTGTTTTTTATTCGGTAATAAGTAATGAGTTTAAACAACAGTTACAATTAATTATTCTTAAAAACAGACTGGCTCGGTTCAAAGAGCTTGGAATTTTTGCGGAAGCGGAAAAAGATTACAAAATTATTGATGAAAAATTGCGCTCATTAAATACACTTGTTATTGATGTTTCTCGATTAAATACGAACTTCCAAAAAGAATATATCGGATATATTTATTCACGTATGGATAAGTTAAATACGAATTTCTATACAATTGTTTCACTAAATAATAACAATTCCACACCTGAAACGTTACATACGATTTTAGGTGCAAAAAATGCCTTTCCGATTATAGTATGCCCATATTCATACAGATACATAAACGAATTAAAACAATGCTCTAAAAACATGTTTATGTTTACTCCCGTAAAACAACAGGCAGATTTTGGGGCATATAACATATATCTGAATAAACTTGCAGAAGATGAGTTTATTTTTTACGGAAAAACAACCAAATTTACACCGCTCATTATTAAACTGGAAGAACTTTCTAAAGAAAGTATTCTAAAAATAAAAATAGAAGAAACTAATTCTCAACATGAAGTTATACCGCCTGAAACGATTATTTCGGGAAATATACCTGTTGAACCGGCAAATCCAATACCGAGTCCTCAGCCAATACCACAAACGATTTCACCGTTGGCAGATGAAGAACCAAATCCGTTATTGGAAACAATTGTTCAGGAAGAAACTCCTGAAATAGCGGTTGAACCTGAAAATATCCAAGAACAGGAAGAAGAACTTGTAATAACAGAAGAACCTCAGGAATCGGAAGAAACAGAAGAAATAAGTCCGGAACAGGAAGAAGAAAGACCAAGTTTAGATCCGAGCGATTTATTTAAGCCTGCGTTTATGGATGAAGAACCTCAATCAAATATAGAGGATAATGAGGAAGATATTCTCCATAAAGAAGAACCTTTACAAGAAGCTGAAACCGAAACAAATGATATTGTTCAAGAAATTGTTGATATTCAAGAAGAAAACGAGTATGCAGCGGAATTGAAGGCACAGCTTGCAGATATTGATATTTCTGATGAAGAAATGGCAAATATTATTGCACAAACAAAAGGTAATGAAATAATTAAGGAAAATATTCCTGCTGAACCTGATACTATCCCGACTGCGGAAGAAACTATATCTGAAACAGATACAGAAAGCCGGTCTTTAAATGATGAAGAACTAAATACAGAAGTTATAACGGAAAATACCGTTGATGATTTAAGTGATACGGATTTAACAGATGAGGATTTAGATTTAATTGATGAACTAAATAATGATATTGCAATCCCGCAAACGGAACTTGAACTTCAGGAAGAAATTGAGGAAGAAGTAATTCCACAAACTGAACCTGAACCTCAGGAAGAAATTGAGGAAGAAGTAATTCCACAAACTGAACTTGAACCTCAGGAAGAAATTGAGGAAGAAGTAATTCCACAAACTGAACCTGAACCTCAGGAA
>CAMDZX010000013.1 GCA_945910925.1 uncultured bacterium
GATAAAGCAAATCAAGCAGTTGATACTGCCAATATTGCTATGAATAGAGCTAATAGTGCTTCCGGTCAAAATGGTCTTGGTATAAAAATTCATAGAAAACCATGGCATGGATTGAACTTAATGGTTGTTAATAACAACGAAAAATATATGAACAGTAACAAAATTTCATCAGCAATGGATGATATTCATACTGCGGTGATTTATAGGATTGGTCGAGCAAACGGACAAACAGAACAAATAGTGTCGGATTACCGTAAAAAATACGTACCATTAATGAAATCAAATTCTACTTGGGCAATAACAGCAGAATATGATCCTATAAAAGCAGGTGGTTTAGGTTCTGTTCCTATGGAAATTCATAACAATTTTACAGATATGGGAATTGATAATCCTGTATTTATTCCAATGTACCAACAAAAAGGTAAAGCTGAATTTGTTGAGTATGGTGATGATAAAAATGGTAAGGCATACAAATATATTTATGGCGGTGAAACTTTTGATTTAAAGAAAATGGCAGAAATGCCAGTACAACAATACAGAAACAGTAGTATCTCTAATCAAAATGTAGAGTTTTATATCGGACATCCAAAACGACAAGGTTTTGATGGTAAAAAAACAAACCAAGAACAAAATATTGTATTTGTAAAAAATACAAATAATTTTGGTGGAGATATTTATGCAAACAATTTCAATGCTGATGAACCGGAGAAATTCGCCTTTTTATCAAAGGCAGTGTATCAACTGGCGGAAGCAAAAATTTCGCAGGCATTAGGAAAATCAAAAACAGGTCTTGGCGAAATAAAAGTTGTTGATAATGATGCATATAATGCCGTCAAGCCTCCTGTTTCCATGATATTAAATGATTGGCATGCTGCACCTATGGCAGGCTTATTACGGTACAAAGCTCCAATGGAAAATGCATATAATGTTATTGATGACGATGTAAAAGATGCACTAAGAGATATGCCTCTGTTGATGATTGGTCATAATGCGGGTATTTCAGGCGGTACTCGTAATGATTCCATAGAACGTAGTGATATGGTTACAGAAAATATTATAAATACTCTATATGATCAATATGCTTATGGAATAACCGAAAATGCAAGTACGGGAAGTGAATTTTCTGCCGTTGATAATGCCGTTGTTTATGAAAAGGACAATCCTAATGATAGACAATTTAATAACTTAGCACATGGTATATCGTTGTCTGATTACTATGTTCCTGTGTCTAAAAATTACGAAAAAGAATTAAAATCAGGTAAGCAAACTTCGGGAATGGCATTTGATATTATAAGACGAAGAAGCGGTAATGATACAATTTCAGGTGAAATCAACGGTTTAGACAGAGCTTTAAATTCTACGGAAGCTAAGGCGGGTTGGTTAAAAGCTAAATTTGGAATTGAGCTTCAAACATATAATCACTTTACACCGATTGATAAGGTCATGTCTGCTCGTCAACATAATAAAATGGAATTTTATGATAATTTCCTAAAACCTGTTATGGATAAAGAACCACCTAAAGGCGGTTTTAAATATCAATCTGTTGGCGAACCGGCAAAAGTTTCACGAGAAGATTTTGAAAAGGCACCATTAATTGCATTTGCACACAGATTAACCGACCAAAAAGGTCTTGGAATGTTCCAAAAAGCAGTTCAAGAAACCTTTAACACATGGGATGAAAAACATCCCGGCATGCCAAAACCTGTTATTATTGCAGGTGGAGAGTTAGAAGAAGGACACGAAAGACAATTCTTGGATGCTCTAAAAAATCCTGATAATTATAAAAACAAAGATGATGTAAACAGAATTCAAGTTCTGCAAGGATTTATGCCTAATCCAGCCTTGTATGCTGCCGTAACTTATTTCTGTGCACCATCTACATTTGAACCTTGCGGATTAACTCAAGGGGAATGTTATGCAATGGGTACTCCTATTATTACAACTGCTACCGGCGGTTTTGTTGATACTATAAAAGATGGTAAAAACGGTTTTGTTGCAGATTATGAAGGTAGTTTTGCAAATGATATTAAGCAATACAATCTTAAAGGAACTGAACACGAACAAAACTGGTTCACACATTATGGTCATAAATTAGCTGATAAGTTTAATGAAGGACTTGATGTTTACTTCAACGATAAGGATAAGTATAAATCAATTGTCCATAACAATTTGAATGAAAATTTAAGTTGGAACAGAGGTTCAGATACCGACCCTATTCATGGATATATGAGAAGATTAGGTATTAATAAAGAGGATATGATTGAGGCTGAAGTGGCACCTGTAAGACAATATATAGTCCCGATACTTAAAGAGTTTGATAAATTTGAAAATGGTAAAATTTCAAAGGAAACTTTTGAGAAAAATACCTCTATTATGCAATTCGCAAATGCGGATAATAAATCCGGATGCGCACAAAATAAAATATTTGATGAATTTGAAGCATCGAATAAAAACAAGAAAGACAGTATTGAAGAAAAAATGTCTATAATTGATAGTAGAATTTTAGATTATAATGCAAAATTAACAATCAATCCAAACGATGATTCTTCAAAATCAAAACTGGAAAACATGGAACTTAAAAAGAATATAGAACAGGATAAACTTGAAATGATTGTATCTTCTGCAAATTTAGTAAAACGTGATCAAAAGATGTTGAACAAATTTGCGAAAGCATATGCAAAGGCAAAGGAAAATGGAGAAACGTTAAACTTAAAATCTCCACAAAATGCAGAATTGAATCAATGGAAACAAGAAATACTACAAAGATATGCAGCATAAAAAATAAAAGGGAATTCCGTCAGGATTTCCCTTTTTTTAAAATTAATGTATAATAATCCTAGTTAAGAATGAGTAGAGGTTTACTATGTCTGATTTTAAGATAAAATTTAGAGGTGTAAGAGGAAGTTATCCAGTTGCAAGAGAAGATTTTCTGGGATACGGTGGAAATACTTCTTGTGTTGAGGTTCAAATAGGTAATAGGCTAATAATTTTGGATGCAGGAACAGGACTTATTCCTCTTGGAGATGAACTTATGCAGGGGTACATTAATTCCGGAACAACTATTACAAATCGTAAGCCGGTTGTTGCATCAATACTCTTAAGTCATATCCATCAAGATCATATTATGGGGATACCTTTTTTCTCGCCATTACATGTTTCTTCTACAAGGTTAAATATGTTTGGAAATCCTTCGCACGGGGAAAATTTAGAAGAAGAATTGTCACAAGTTTTATTTAACAAAACTTTTCCGGTTGATGCTTCGGATATTGCTGCGGATGTCGTTTGTTATGATGTAAATGAAACCAGCTACATTATTATTAAAAAGGATTCAAGTACAGTAGTTACGAATGTATGTGATTTCTATAAGACAAAATATTCTGATGATGATATTATTATTTCTTGTTATAAGTCCTTTGCTCATCCTCAAAACGGAGTTATGGTTTATAGAATAGAATACAAAGGCAAATCTCTTGTTTATGCATCTGACAAAGAAAGTTACGTCGGCGGAGATGTAAAACTTGCAAAATTTGCCAGAAATTGTGATTGTTTGATTCATGATTCTCAATACACAACAGAAGATTATCAAAGCTTATATTCATCAAAGCAAGGATTTGGTCATTCTACATTTAAGATGGCATGTGATATGAAGGCTCAAGCTAATGCAAAGAAATTGGTATTTTATCATTATGATCCTTCTTATGATGATAAAAAACTTGCACAAATTGCTGAAGAATTTCAAAATGATAGCTTGATTTTTGCAAAAGAAGGATTAGAAATAGTATTATAATGAGAAAATTCTTAATTGCAGTATTGTTATCGTCATTGTTTTTGACATGCGGTTACAGACACCATGAAAAATTTCATATTGATGCCGTAACGAATGCTTCTCGCCATAATACTCTGGGAACGGAATATCTGCTAGAGAGATGTTATTATGCGGCAATTCAAGAATTTAAAATTGCTATAAGTTTAAACCCGAATACGCAGGCAAGTGCAGTATATTACAATAATCTGGGCGAAGTCTATATGAAGCTTGGATTTCCCAAAGAAGCGCAAGACTGTTTTGAACGAGCTTTAAGCTTGTACGGATTAAATTTTTCGTATTACAAAAATTTAGCAGAATGCTATAAACAAATGCGTATGCAACAAAAAATGATATCTAAGTATAAAGTTTCTAAAAATCCTCTCGATAAGGTTATGTTAGGTCTTTTATATATAGAAAGCGGAGAGAAACGAATGGGGATTATGACTCTTGATGAGTTTTGTGTTTCTGAACCGGATTTGATATTAACGCACGGTGTAAGAAATTACTTACGTGATTTGACAAAAAACTAGCTTGCGAATAAATCTATATTTATGCTAATATAACATTGTCTTAAAAAAATATTTTCTTGTTAATGTAGCACCATGTTGCAGGAAAATGATTAAGTATTTGATAATTGAATAAGTATAACCAAAATACCATGTCGACGTGGCGGAATCGGTATACGCGCACGTTTGAGGGGCGTGTGGGGAAACCCGTGCGGGTTCAAGTCCCGCCGTCGACACCATTTAAATATATGTCGTATGTCAAGGAGTTGAACATGAAAAAAATTTTCTTATTATTCTTCCTATTAGTTTGCCCAACTGTATGTTATGCAGACCAACCTGCTCAAGTTAATAATGGCCGATATGTAATATATCAACACCCTACATTTAGAGGTGACCAGTATATGTTAGATACAAAAACTGGTAAAGTTTGGGAAGTGGCTAGAACTAAAGAAGGTTCAAGAATATGGCAACAATTATTGTTTGATTGTTATAATGATGATAAAACATATTCAGGAAGATTTGTTACTCCAAGATAATTATTTACATTCCAACCCTAGAATAATTCTCATATTGTAATACGCCTGTGTATCTAATTTTAAGAGTAAAACAAGCTTGCAGTAAAGATTGCAATTCTTCGCTAAATATGCTAGTATTTTCTTGTCGCAGAGTTCCTGTTGTGGCACCTTAACGACAATTTTTAAGGAGGATGAAAATGCAGGGAAATGTGCTTAATTCTCGGGTAAATTTTACCGGTAATTATAATGTAGACAAAGTCCTTGAAGAAAAATTAAATAATATAGAGGTATTAAATAATCTTGCTAAAGTTTCAGATGTTGATACTATACGTACGACAATGAAAAATAGTAAATTTTTACCACGCAATACTTTTTATACAACAGTGGCATCAAAGAAGATAGGCGGGGATTTAGTTTTTGGATTTGATGCGGTTATTCTATCAAAAGATGCAACTGAAGAAACCATATCAAAAAATATTTTTGAATCAGCACAAAGGTCACTGGGTAAAATGTGGGGGAATCTTGCTCAACATCATACAATTAAAAAATCCCCAAAAACAGATTCGTCATTTAAAACTGTTTTTAAAAAGTTGGTCAACATTTTTAAAAAGTAACAGTTTTATTTTTGCATAAAAAAAAGAGCCAAGAAGGCTCTGAAAATTTTCTGTGAAGTGTAGTGTGTGTAGAAAGAAATTCGTGTCTTTTCTCTAGTCCTCGTCCCGTTTGTTTCGGGCTTTCCTCGTGTCATTTTCTTTCTTTTTATACTCTATGTCTATATAAAGTTTTTTAAGAAATAAAAATTGACTAATTGATATATATTTTTGCTATATTTGTTACATTTCTTTACAAATACATTACAGATATCAATAAAAGCCTTCTTTTTTGTATTATAATTTGTTTGTATACATAAATTATAGGGAGAGAATAAATGGAAAGTTTATTAGCGTGGATTCACACTAATGCAATGGGTATATCTGCCGGTATACTGTTACTTGCATATGTGTTTATCGCAACAGAAAAGATTCCTAAAGTTACGGTTGCATTATTAGGTGCGTCGCTGACTTTATTACTGGGTTTGCTGGGGCAAACACAAAAACTGACGGATGGCAGCTTTGACCCGCATTATTTTATTAATTTTGTGGATTTTAATGTTGTATTTCTGTTAGTTTCAATGATGATTATTGTGAATATTGCAACAAAAAGCGGTATGTTCAATTGGGTTGCAAATGAGATGTTAAAGGCAACAAAAGGACATCCTAAAATGATTTTGTTCTCATTGGCATTATTTACTGCAGTTGTTTCTGCTTTTTTGGATAACGTAACAACTGTTATCTTGATTATGCCTGTAACATTCGTTATTGCGAAAGAATTGGATATTAATCCGATACCGTTTTTGATAACCGAATTTGTGGCATCAAATATTGGTGGTACTGCAACATTAATCGGTGACCCTCCGAATATTATTATCGGTAGTGCTGCAGGATTCTCATTTATGGATTTTGTACTAGAGTTAACAGGAATTGTTTCTATAATATTCATTGTTGTTGTAAGTTTGATGATTTTTATTTACAGAAAACAAATGGTTGCAACTCCTGAGAGAATGGCTCAAGTTGCACAGTTAGACAATTCAAAAACGATTACCGATAAAAACTTAATGATTCGCTCATTAATCGTTTTATTTCTGGTAATCTTAGGATTTGTTACTCACGATATAACTCATATCCAAACTTGTGTTTGTGCAATGATTGGGGCGAGCATTCTTTTATTGTTTGAAAAACCTACAAAGATTCTTGAATCAGTTGAATGGACAACAATATTTTTCTTTATCGGGTTATTCATTATAATTGGCGGACTTGAAGCATCAGGTGGTATTGCAGTTATGGCAAAATGGCTGTTGGATGTAACTCACGGTTCGGAATCCGCAACTGCAATGGTTATTCTATGGGGTTCAGGAATACTGTCAGGTATAATTGATAACATTCCTTATACCGCAACAATGGCACCTATGATTGCGACCATTCAATCTCAAATGGGTGCTGATTATACCTTCCCGCTCTGGTGGTGCTTGTCATTAGGCGCTTGTCTTGGCGGAAATATGACTATTATCGGTGCGGCAGCAAATGTTATTGTTACAGAGGCTGCGGCAGCAAAAGGTCATACAATAGAATTTATGAAGTATTTAAAATACGGGATTATGGTAACGTTTATTTCGTTAGCACTAAGTTCTGGGTATGTGTACTTAAGATTCTTAATGAAATAATCTTATATAAGGGGGCAGTTAAATCTGCCCCCTTTTTTAGTGATATAATAGTGCTATGATTGGTGTAGATATAGAAAATATTTCAAGGTTTAAAGATAAAGAATGTGCGTTTTATGAACGTATCTTTACCAAATCAGAAATTGAATATTGCGAATCAAAAAGAAATCCTGCACCGCATTATGCTGCGCGTTTTTGTGCTAAAGAAGCCGTATTCAAAGCTCTTTCTTCTGCCGGTATTGGAAATATCCTTATAACTCAGATAGAAGTATATAACGATAAAAATGGCTCTCCTCACGTTCGATTACTTAATCCTGATATGAAGTATAAGGTGCATATAAGTTTATCCCATGATAAAGAAAAAGCCATTGCTTTCGCAATGCTTTCACATGAGGTTTCTAGAGAAAATAATAATGTGTAGTAATTCTTTATGCTGCAAAAATATTTTTCTTTGTTTCGTCAACGGTAAAATCTAATATTTCTGCATATTCTTGAGTTTCTCCTAAATTTCTTTTTGTCAGATTAAGTAGCTTTAAAGCAGCTTCTGATTTAAGGAAATTTAGTGTACTTGTTAACTCTTTGTTTAATTCAATATTAATATCCTGTTTATTTAATGCTTGCCCAACAGAACTTGGTTGATAAACATCAACAGCTGCAGTTTTCTTGATTGATGCGTTTTGTAGAATTTTCTTAACATTGTCACGCAATGCGAGCGTATCAATCGTTGATTCATATTTAGTTTGATACACGAATTCTAATCCCATTTCCCTTGTTCCTTTTCCTATATTTATGTTTACGGTATGTTTACATTAAAACTTTAGGATTTTATGATATTTTGTTACATTTGTTAATATATAATTGAAAATTGATTATAGTAAAAATAATTGATTGTATTATATGTTTAATATAAAATTCTTATATGGAAATAGATAAGAAAGGGAAGAATTATGCTAGATATTAAACTTATTAGAGAAAATCCGGAAAAAATTAATGAGTTATTAAAAAGACGTTCCCCTGATTTATCTATTGATGAAGTAATAAAAATAGATGAAGAACGCAGAAAAGTTCAGACTGAAGCTGATGAATTACGTTCTAAGAGAAAAAATGATTCTCAAAAAATCGGAATGATGAAAAAAAACGGTGAAAATACAGATGCAATTCAGGAAGAAGTCAGAGCGTTAGGCGACAAAATAAAAGAATTGGAAGAAAAACAAATTGAATTGGATAATGCGCAAAGAAATCTTCTTTTGCATATTCCGAACATCCCTGACGAAACAACACCGATAGGTCCGACTGAGGATTACAATGTTGAAGTTGCAAGATGGGGAGAGCCTACCACATTTGATTTTGAACACAAGGCTCATTGGGATATATGTGAAGAAAAAAATCTCGTAGATTTTGAACGCGGGGTTAAACTTTCTCAATCAAGATTTACATTGTATAGAGGTAAAGGTGCTCGTTTAGAACGTGCAATTATTAACTTCTTCCTTGATGAACACACCGAAAATGAAGGTTATGAAGAAATTCTTCCGCCATTTATGGCTAATGCAGCAACAATGACAGGTACAGGTCAACTCCCTAAGTTTAAAGAAGATATGTATAAATGTGTTGATGAAGATTTGTATTTAATCCCAACTGCAGAAGTGCCTGTTACAAATATCTATGCGGGAGAAATCCTGTCTGAAGATGATTTGCCTAAGTATATGACTGCATATACTCCGTGCTTTAGACGTGAAGCAGGTTCAGCGGGTAAAGATACCAGAGGTTTAATAAGAGTTCACCAGTTCAATAAAGTTGAAATGGTAAAACTTTGCACACCTCAAACAAGTCCTGACGAACACGAAAAACTAACTAAAGACGGAGAAAGAATGTTAGAATTGCTTGGACTTCCGTATAGACGAGTAGCACTTTGTACTTCAGATATCGGCTTTTCCGCGAATAAGTGTTATGATTTAGAAGTTTGGATGCCTTCATATAATGCGTATAAAGAGATTTCAAGTTGTTCTAATTATGGCGACTATCAGGCAAGACGTGCTAATATCAGATACAGAGATAAAGCAACGGGGAAAACGCAGTTCGTCCATACAATTAACGGCTCAGGGCTTGCTGTTGGCAGAACCTTTGCCGCGATTCTTGAAAACTTCCAACAAGCAGACGGGACTGTTGTTATTCCGGAAGTTCTTAGAAAATATACTGGGTTTGATACATTATAGGATATCTTTTAACATATCGTTTAGTGCAAGTTTTGCGACTCTAACCGGGGTCGAAAAACTTGTTCCCGATAGACTTGCATTACGAAGCTCGTAAACTCCGTTCACCGGCTGACAGTCCGCAAGAGCATCGAATATTTTGCGTTTTCTCATTTGGAGGATATTCATTCTAGAATCTATTATTTTTTGTTTTTCTATCAATTCACTAATTGATAAATTGGGTGAGTATAGTTTTGATTTTTCACTGTAAAGATCTCTTATTCTGCCTTGTATGTTGTTTATGAACTTTGTGACTCTATCTACGGATTTTCCGGCAAACATATTTTTTTGTAATTCCTTGAGATTAGATTTTGTCGGTACAAAATCTGTTCCCGGAAGTCCTGTTATATTTATTCCATGTGGTGTTGGACGCATTCTGTATTCCCCTACTTCATAGTGCTGAGTAAAGAAAGAATTTCTGGATGCGGAAAAAGTTGAAATAGAACCTGTATTAGGAGATAATGCACCTACACCTTCCAAGTTTTTATTTAATACCAATATCTGATTTGCCGCATTTTTTGCGTTATTAGGTTCATTCCCGCTCGCAAATAAAACTCTTGTGTGTTTACCGATTTGGGATAAAAGCGAATTATCCTGTTGAAAACGCTTATCTGTTGAATACACGATACTACCGTTAGAACAATTAATAAAATCTATTTTTTCACCATTATTTATTCGCTCTGCAATTTTCTTAAATTCCTCAAGATTTTTTCCGGTGAGAATATAAGAATCACCATGATTTATTTCTTCTATCTTTGCAAAAGGATTATTTCGTCTTAAAAATGTAGACACAAGTTCTCCATGCGAAAGTCCATATCCGTCCTTTGTATCAAAGTTATCAAGTATTAATATTTTTTTAGGAGTAATTTCTGCATTTTTATGGAAAGAGCCGTCTTCATTAAGTATTTTTATGGCAATATTTCCGTTATCAAGTTCTTTTTCTTTTAACAAATGATATATTTTACCATCTTTTGGATTTGTCCATACCGCTCTTTGATAACTCGCTTCAAGCGTTGTTGATGTAAGCCTCTTTAAATCTTCATGTGAAGCCTTTGGATATGTAAACTTTTTAGGAGATTTGACAGAGTGTATTGCAATCTTGTTGAGAGTTCTTGCCATTTGCATTTCGGGAGAAGAAAAACGCGGTAATTCATGCGCAACAGATTCACTTTCGCGCATCGCTTTTTGAACAAATTTTAAAGATGGGCGTAATTCTGATGTTGTTGTTATAATTCCTGCTAACTTTGGGGTCATCATATATTATATAAAACAAAAAGTTAAAAAAAATTGCTAGTTATTTAATCTGCTTTCTTCTTGTTTTATATAATTACAATCACTTTCAAGTCTTTTATCCTCCATCGCATCAATCAGTTCTTGAATATCTTTTATTTGTCCGAGTTCAAAACCTACTTCTGCAAGCAGAACACAATCGTTACATAATCTGTAATCTCCGTATTGAATAGAACCTGCAAGACACGCTTCTTCACCGCAGGCATCGCATTGGAAATATTCTGTTTCAGAATCGGGATTATCTTCTATGTCATCCTGTTTCATTTGAGCGACAACGAGCTGCATTTCTTTTACGACATCTTCTCTTGACTTATTCATTTAATTTACCCTCCGCTAAGTCCTTCATTTCTTTAACAGCCTGAGGTAAGCCTACGAATACCGCTCTTGCAATAATACTATGACCGATATTTAATTCAACAAGATCAGGTATTTCATGCATTCTTTTGACGTTTTCATAGTTCAAACCGTGTCCCGCATTCACTTTTAATCCAAGAGTTTGTGCAAATGCAGCTGCTTCTTTTAAACTTTGGAAAGAAGCTTCTTCTCTTTCTGTTCCATAATCTTCAGAATATCTTCCTGTATGAAGTTCAATAAACTGTGCTCCCGTTTTGTATGAGGCGGATACTTGATTGATATCGGGGTCAATAAACATACTTACTTCAATACCGCGTTCTACAAGCGGTTTAACAAATGCAACTGCCCTTTCCAGTTGTCCTGCAACATCCAAACCGCCCTCTGTCGTTAATTCCTGACGTTTTTCAGGAACAATACATACTGCATGCGGTCTAAGGTGAAGTGCAATATCTTGCATTTCATCTGTCATTGCCATTTCAAGGTTAAGTCTGGTTTTAGGTAACATTCTTATTGCTTCTACATCCGAATCCTTAATATGACGCCTGTCCTCTCTAAGATGAGTTGTTATGGATGCTACCCCCATATCCTTACAAATTCTTGCTGCGGTTATCACATCCGGGTCAACTCCACCTCTGGCATTTCTCAATGTTGCAATGTGATCTATATTTACTCCTAAAAGCATTGTTAAACTCCTTTTTTATTATTAATATGTAATAACGCGGTATATGTAGGCAGAATAGTAATACTGCTATTCTTTTGACTTTCTGTAGAAATATATTTTATAGCTTTATCAATATCTTTGATAACTTTTACATTTGTAATTTCAGCATATTTAAGTCTTACTGCGATATCATAAGCTCTTTTTCCCGATGTAACAATTGTTTTATTACATCCCTTTAATAATTCAAAATCCGTATCCCATAACCATGACACATCTCTGCCATCAGCATAATTGTCGTTTATAATTATTAAAACATTTGAATTTAAATCAACAGTTTTCAAGACTTCACTCGCACCTGTAGGATTTTTAATAAGTTGAATGATAGCTTTATGTCCATTAATATTTCTGATTTCACTTCTGCCAAATTCTGCTCTATATGTATTTAATGCACCTTGGATATCTGTAACACCCGTTTCAAAAGCAACTGCAATAGCGGCAAGAGCATTATAAGCGTTGTATAAACCGATAAGCGGGACATTAAATGTATAAAGTTGCTTGTTGACAGTTAGGGTGATTTCAGATTTTGTATCATAGATTTTTACATCAGCATTGTATTTACATTCAGGACGTTTATATCCGCATTGACAGTAATAATGTCCCTGTTGTGCATAAAACCTTGTTTCATACTCAAGTTCTCTACCGCATAAAGGACAGGTAATATTTTCCATTGGCGCTTTAGATACAATGTTTTTGTTTACATATTCAATTTTATTAAATCCATAAAAAATAGGAGTTTTCCTTTTATTAGAAGTTTTAAATGAAACAACAAGAGGGTCATCCGCATTTAAAATCAATTGTAAATTATTATTTTTATCAATTGCATTTTGAATTTTTTTTGCCGTAGTGCTTAGTTCTCCATATCTGTCCAGTTGGTCTCTGAATAAGTTGGTAACTACAAGATAATCAGCACTGATATTGTCGTATAATTTTGTTAAATACGCTTCGTCTGATTCCAGTACGGCAAAATCATATTTTTTAAAAGGAGATAATGACAGAGCAAAGGTATTTGCTATACCTGTAAGCATGTTTGCACCCTTTGAATTATTGATAATTGTATTGTTGTTTAAGGCTATTAAATGGGATAATATCCCCGATGTAGTTGTTTTTCCGTTAGTACCGGTAACTGTAATAGTTGTCTTTATGTACTCGGAAACCTGCTTTAGAAAGTTTGGTTGAAGTTTTAGAACAATCATTCCAACCAAAGAGGTTCCTGAAGATTTTCCAAGGGTTTTGATACCAAAAGCCATTATTCTTGCAATTATTAATATTAAAAACAACTTTATCTTTTTCATGAATACTACTCCAAGTGGATTTGCAATATTTTTTAACTACGTATATACTATTTCATGATAGTACAAAAAGTAATTAATAACATGTTTTTTTTAGTAACCTTAGTTCTTATAATACAGATTTTCATTTTAGCAATTTTTATTTCGACTTTGCTTAATCTTGATATAAAACTTTTGATGGCAGTTCAAGAATTCAAAGCTATAAATCTTTGGTTGAAAGGACAACAAGCAGATATAAATAAAATATTTTCCGATTTAACACTAATAATAAAAAAACGCTATAAAAGATTTGAATATCTCCATCGTTTGAATGCGATATTTAGTGTAATAGGTTTGATAGAGTGGTTGCTCTTTCCTGTGTTAAAACCTTGCGGTAAAAAATGTATGCTTGGCTATAAACTAACCAAGGTGATAGTAAAAGAGTTGTCAATGTATAAAAATATGGTATAATTTATTAAGAGGTAATAAAATGAGTGAAAGAAAGTCTTCAATAGGTTTTGGTTTAGGTCTTTTGGCAGGCGTTGTGGGCGGTATTACTGCAGGACTCTTGTACGCCCCCGAATCAGGAGAAAAAGCAAGAACCAAGTTAAAGGATACAGTTTGTGACATTGCGGAAAAACATTCTCCGGAAGTTAACGAAGCTAAAAAACGAGCATTTGAATCTATTGATTTGTTCTGTTATAAAATTGAAAAGCAACTTAAAAAATTCAATAACATGCTAAAATCCGAAAAGATGCGTAAAGCAAAAGAACTTGAAGATACAGAATACGATTTTAATTAGGAGGATTGATTTATGGATACTGCAAGTCTGTATCAGGGGCTCACTTTTCTTGCTTGGACAAGTGTCGGGTTTCTCATTATTGTAGGTGCTTGCTTGGTCAAAGTTTTGCTTGATGTTTCAAAGTTAATGAAAGAAGTTAACGAAACAGCCTCTCTAATAAAGAACTCTGCAAAACCTATTTTAGCAGATATAACCGAATCTGTCGGAATTATCAATAAATTTGTTAAACGAACCGAAACAAATGTAAACAGGTTTAAGAATATTTCCGGCAAATTGTCTAAAATAGCACTTGGTATGCTATCTAAAACATCAACATTATCAAAGCTTGTTTTTAAAGGAATCTTTGGTATAGTTAAAGCTTTTTTGAAAAAATAGTTAATGTAGGCTAGTTATATTGGTGCTGACACCATTTAATAATATATTATAATTAGATTTGTAAAGGAGATATAAATATGTCAATTTCAAGATTTATTGCAGGTTTTGCCGTAGGCGCGGGTTTAGGAGCTATTGCAGGAATCCTTTTAGCACCTCAATCAGGAGAAGAAACCAGAGAAGCTATTGGGTCTATGGCAAAAGAAGTTGCTCAAAAAACAGATGAAACAGTTAGAGATATTCAAGATAAAGCTGATACAATTGTTTCTGATATGCAAAGCAAAGGGGATGAAATTATAGCAAAGATTCAAAACCTGATTAACAAGCAAAAAGAAGAAGTTATGGAGTAATCCATAACTCTTTTTTATTTGTTCCTAAGATTTAAAGGTTCTGTCGCATCAGGAATGTATTTCAAATATTTTGGATACTTCTCCCTAAGTCTTGGAGGAAGTGTTTTGAAGGCAGTTTCCGGCGGAATTTTATATCTTGAAAGTTTAAGGTCTATTCCCGATTCTTGTTTCCACGTATCTCTAAACAAATAAGGGTACCATTCATGCCCTTTTAATTTTCCTTTATTTCCCGCATTTATTATATCATCAAAATATGCCTGACTATGTCGTGGAATATCAGGATAACGTTTGTGAAATTCCGGTATCGGCATATTCCCTCGTTCTGAATTCATTGATGTTGTTGTTAGCATAAAGTTTGCAGCTTCATCATCACCACCGAGAGAATCCGGAAATATGTGTTCTATTGATGCTCTGGATGGAGTTAAAAGTCTTTCTCCAATTTCTCTATCCGAACGGTCACTGTATTTGACAATATACGCACTCATATTATCTTTTGATGTTGGTAATTTCTTTGCAATTTTTACAATTACATCTAAGGCATCCTTCTTACCTTTACTTTCAGGTATAAATTTCGCTTGTAATTGTTTTACTACTTCAACAGGAGTTTTACCGTTTATATTAGCTTCATAACTTTGTCCGCTTACTTGTTCTGAAACTTTCATATATTCTTTTAAGGCAACTTGTTTTAAGTCTTCCGGAAGTGTTTCAATTTTTTTCATAACCTGTTTAAGTATGCTGTTTATTTGAATATCTGCTATTTTGTTGATGAATGTCTTTCGTTTAAAACGTTCACTTGGTTCCAGTATTGATGCAATTTGTTCTCTTGTGTCTTGTACCGCTTTATTTATATTTTTATTAGTTCCTTTTGCAGGATTAGGTAAAGCCTCTCTAATAATATTTAACATTGTATCTAATTTAATATCTGCTGTATCTTTAATGGCTTGAGAAGATTCTGCTATATAGTTATCTAAGGATATTCGCATTTTTGCATCTTTAATTATATTATTTATTTGGTTCGCATCTTCTTCTTGAAGCTGTGGAGTAACACTTTCCATTTCATTTAATATTTTGTTTTGAGTATGTGTAAGATTTCTAAGGGCATAGGGACGCTGATTCTGCAAGATTTCTGCAAAAGATTCATAATTATGTCGTTTTACTTCATCTTTAAAAAGATGAAACATACCGTATTCAACAGATAACATATTATCTTTATACTCTTCAAGATATTTTAATTTACTTTTTAGTGTCCGCTTTTGATTTAACTCTTGTATGGCTTTTGTTAATTCTCTTGGTGTTAATATGATAACTCCACTATATGGATCGTGTATTCCGCTTAACTCTCTCAAAAATTTTCCGTTTGCTGTTGAACCGAAATTCACAGATGAGCGAATAAAAACATCTTTAGATGGGGATGCTTCCAGGGTATTTTTATATACAAAATTCCGCAAAAAATTACTTTTCCGCACATTTGTGAAATAAGGCGGGCATTCTGCTCGGTTATTCTGTTGTGGGCAAAAAATATTCATACTAATCTGCACATTCCTAAAAATATAAACCTTATAATATAAAAAATTTGCTAATTTATAAAATTATATTTACAATTTCAAACAATTTGTTAAGCGGATAATAATACCCTTGTAAAAATAATTCTTTAAATTTATTGTATGTATATGGCGCAAGACTTATGACCTCCTCTTTATCTATATACAATCCTTCAACAAACCGTGCAAAAAGTTCAGTCGGTTCTTTATAGTATTTAGTCATCTTGTTGATTTTTCTTGATATTGATGCTTGTTTTCTCTGACATGATTTTAATTTTAAATATGAAACAAACTCTTTGGGCATATCCGGGAATTCCTGTTCAATATTCATAATTGAATAAGTTTTGTACGAAAACCAATGTAAAACTTTTATTGCATCATATTTTAGCAAATGTTTTGCATCGGAAAATCTCGCATAGTTCAAAAACGGTTTAAATTTTTCGTTGCGTTTAAAATTCGGGTATTTATTTCTGACAATTTGTTCGTATGTTTTGATTGACTCTTTTATGTTTTCTTTTTGAAGTTTCATTTTTTCAAATGTTGAATTATTATCAACAAAATTTGTAACTTTTGAGAGTTCTTCTTCAAAAATATCTGAGTTTCCCATAAATATTGGAATAAAATCTTTACATATATTTTTCTTTTTAAATACAATAAAATGTGCAAACTCATGTAAAAGAGTCGGAATTACTCTTTCTTCCGATATATTTCTGGAAATATCAATTCGATTACGCCTAAAAAAGCCTTGATGACCTAACGCTTTAGTTGTTGTATTAACCTCAATACCAAGCGACTTAATAAATTTAATTATTTCTTTTTTTTTGCTTAGTCTGTCTCGTGTACAATCCATTTCATATAGTCTTCACTACAATTTATAACCGGCACCGCAATAACTTCAGGCACACTATAAGGATGAATTTCATTTATCAATGAATTTATTCTTTCAAAGTGTTCTCTTACTGTTTTTATAGTAAGTAAAACCTCTTTTTCTTTACAAAAATCTCCATCCCATGAAAATACTGACTCAATACGGTCAGTCATACTTACGCACGCTGCAAGATGGTGTTTAACCAACATCTCCGCAATTTTCCTGCCAATTTTTTTATCAGGAACGGTACAATATACAAGAATAAGATCCATACCCCATAATCTCCCTATCTGTGATATCTGTCACGTACAATTATATCAACAATTATCTATAATGCAAATAATTACAGTTTCTTAAAATATTTTGCCCGGATTAAGAATATTTTTAGGGTCAAACAAATGTTTTATCTTTTTCATATAATCCAATGCATTTGAATCCACAGCCATCGGAATATATTTTTTCTTTTCCGCACCAATTCCATGCTCTGCAGAAAGTGTCCCGCCCAGATTTATTGTTAATCTGTATATTTCTTCTTTCGCCAAAAGATAATTTTTGTATTCGGTCAAATCATCCAGATTAAGCGCAATTTGCGGATGAACATTTCCGTCACCAACATGCCCTACAATACAAGTTTCCAGATTATATTTAGCGCATATATTATTAATTCCTTTAATTAGTTGTGATAATTTTGAACGAGGAACAATAACATCATCAGTAACAACATCAGGTCTTAATTTCGCCGTTGCGGCAAAAGATGAACGTCTTGCAGTCCATATTCTGTCATATTCATCTTTTGTGTTAGAAAGAGTTATATTTACCGCATTTGACTCTTTTAATACTTCTTTTAATTTTTCTCCGTCTTGCTGAATTGATTCATAAGTTCCGTCAATTTCAATAATCAAGGCCGCGGTTTTATCTGTCATTAATCCTGCCGGATAGAATTTCTCTACCGTATTGATTGAGTTGTTATCCATAAAATCAATAGTCGATGGGAATATTTTTGAATCAATGATATTGTTAACAGAAAGAGTTGCTTCTTCAATAGAATCAAAATATGCCATCATTACTCTTGAAGCTTCCGGCTTTGGTATGAGTTTTAGAGTTGCCTCTACAACAATTCCGAGAGTACCTTCACTTCCGATAAATAACTGTGTCAGCGGATATCCTGTTGCATTTTTTATGGTTTGTCCGCCGGTTATCATAAGACTTCCATCAGGAAGAACAATTTTTAATCCTAAAATATAATCTTTTGTTGTCCCGTATTTAAAAGTTTTTGGACCACCTGCCGATTGAGCAATAGCTCCACCGATTGTAGAAACTCTCAAATTGGACGGATCAGGAGGGAAAAATAATCCTATTTCTTCGACCTTTTTTTGCAGTTCTCCGACAACAACTCCCGGTTGAACAACAGCAGTCATATCTGTTTTATTAATATCAAGAATTCTATTCATTTTAGAGAAATTCATAACAATTCCTCCAAAATTAGGCAGGCATGCTCCAATTAAGTTTGTTCCCGCACCTCTACAAGTAACAGGAACAGAATGTTTATTGGCAAATTTCATTATTTTTTGAATTTCTTCAACAGATTCAGGAAAAACTACAATGTCCGGAAGTTTTTTTGACTTTCCGGTATTAGTTCCGTCTTGCGAATAGACATAACACTCCTCAATAGAAGAAAGAATATTACTATCCGGCAAAAGTTTTTTAAGACCTGTTTCTATCTTATTCTTCGTCAACATAAGATGTCAGCCTTTCTATACTCTTGTTTAATTTCGAAAGCTGTTTGTCAACACTTGTAATTTTCTTTGTTATTTGAGTATTGTCGTTTGCTTCAACAAGTTCTGTAAGTTTATTAAGTTTTTCTTCCAGTACATCAATCTTATTCTGTTGAGAAGTAAAGCGTTCCTCAATCTTATCAAATACGGAATAATCAAACTGAGCAGGTAAATCCAGATTTTTAATCAGAGATTTAACATCTTCAATATCGTCAATTTTTTCAACCTTATCAGATATTGATGCCAATGTTGCACCGGCACAGTCTACCCATTCTGCAATTGCAACCAAAGATTTATTAACAACTTCATTATGGTTTTCATTTTCGACAATAGATTTTTGTATTGAAGATATTGAGGTATGAACATCAGAAAGGTCATAACTTTCAGCCATTGCACGAGTTCTTTCGTCAATATCATCAATAACAAGTCTGAACGCATCCACATTATCTTTTAACAAGTTTGCAGAGTTTTCGGATGTGAGAAGAAGTTTGTTTGTACGTGTGCTGATACTTACAACATCATCCTTCATCTTTTCGACTTGTTCCCCGATTTCATTAATTTCAGCTTGTGAGATTTGATTTCTTATACTGTCGACAACTAAACCAATACTGTTGACCTTTTTGTTAATATCGTTAAGTTCTTCATCAGGTATAATATCTCTAAGTTCTTTCATTGCAATTCTCAGTTTTGCAATGTCAGATTCAACATCTTGTAAACTGTATGCATAATCGAAATTAGAATCTCCCGATTGTATGGATAAAAGATGTTTTTTTACTTCACTAAATTCTTTTTGTAAATCATTACTGTTTGCAACAGTTTCCAATTGTGATTTTACTTCTTCAAAGCCTTTTTCGATTGAATTATCAACCACATCATCAATTTGATTTGAAATACTGTTAAAATGTGAATCCATATTAGAAGTTAAAGAGTCCAATCCTTTTTCCAGCGAATCGTTTGCGAGTGAATCTAATCTTGTATAAAGAGTATCAAAACTAGGCTCAAGATTACTGTCAATTAATTGGTCAAATCTTGATTGGACTGCATCAAAGCCTCTTTCCATCTCATAATGGTCGGATAAGTCTTCCAACTTTTGAGAAATAGAATCAATATCATTTTTATCTGCAAGAGTACAAAGTATTTCAGCTTTATTAGTTGTTATTTTTGCAAGAATATCTGCCTTAAAATCTGATATCTCAGATTTTATATTGTTTGTATTTTCTTGGATACTGTCAAGAATTTCAGCTTGTTCAACTTCAAAAGATATTTGGTCTAAAATCTTAACCGTTTGTGATAGCAAATCTGATTTTAATTTACCTATTTCTTCATTCAGTAAGGTTTCAACAGAAGTTTCATCAAACTTCTTATTGAATTTTTCAAGCAAATCAATAAGATTTGTTTCTATTAACTGATTTATATTTTCTAGATTCGGTAATTTATCTAAATCTGTAGTTTTTACCAATTCTTTTATACGTTCTTTTTGCTCAAATATTGCATTTTTTAAGTTTTCTACTTCATTTGAAAGTGTATTTTTGGTTAATGTATCAAGATTTTCTGACATTGAATCAATTTTTTGTTCAATGGTTTCAATGTTTGACATAATAATCTTATCTGCATTTTCAGAATTTATACTTGAGAAATCAAGTTTATCAATTTTGTTTTCAACAGATTCAAGTTTATTAATACACGCATCAACCAAGTCCTGGGATGAATTAGCTTTTATTTGTTCAACTAATCCTTCAACATGGTCTCTTATAATATTATCCAGAGCAATAATTTGTGATTTTATTTCTGCAGATTTATCAAACAGTGTATTTAAGTTACTGAATCCTGCTTTTATCTCGTCGTTATTGGTTGAAAATAATCCTTCAAATTCTTCTTTTAGAGCTGTAATTATTTCTTCAGTTTTTGCAAATTTTTCCAATACTTCGTCAAAATGAGCTTTGGATGCAATATTTAATTTATCCGTATTTGTAAATAATGCACTTGAAACAGATGATAATTCATCTTGTATAATATTTAACTGTCTTGTTGTATCCTCATCGATGTTATTATCAAGTTCCTGAATAGAATTTTCTAAATTAATTATTAAACTTGAAAGTGCATCTGTTTTTTCCTGCACAGAAGTATTAAGACTGTGTTCAATTGCAGATAATTTTTCTTTTAACTCAGAATTCATTGATGATAGTTGGTCACTATCATTATTGGAATCTACAATTGCCTTTATTTCTTCAATAGAATTTGTAATGCCGGTGATGTAGTTATCAATGATATTAAACCTACTATCGATATTTGTGGAAATATTACCTGTATTTTCTTGTATCAAAGCATTTAATTTGTTTTCAATATCTGATAAATGAGATTTTATACCTGATTCAATAGAAAGAACTTTTGAATCATTGTCGTTAGATTCAAGTATAAGTTTTATTCTCTCGATTGATTCTGTTACTCCTGAAAGGAAATTATTTAAATTGCCAAACTTGCTGTCGACACTGTTTGAAAGATTTTCTGTATTTTCATACAGTACATTATTAAGATTTTTTTCAATTTCAGATAATTTATTCTTAATTTCGGAATCTAAAGACAATAATTGATTTTTATTGTTGCCGGATTCCATCATTAGTTTAAGTTCTTCAACAGAACTTTCAATGTTGTTAAGATAACTGCTGACACTGCCAATTTTATTATCCAGAGCTGTTTCTAAGGATAATCTTAATTCCCCTTCTTCCTGTGACATTTTTGAAGATATAAAGTTTTGTAAGGATTCAGCAAGCGTATCAATACCTTTTGATACTTCTGATAATATTAAGTCGCATTTTCCGGCAGAATTGTTTGTAATATGTTCTTTTAATGAATCTTGAATACTTGCAACTTCATTCCTTAATACATTAAGACTGTCTTCCGTTAAATTCTTGTTGTTTAGGTTTTGGATTTCTCGTGTAAGATTAATAATGGTACTTTCAATATCATTAAATTTGTCATCCATTTCATCTTTGTTGCTGAGTGATAACTTTAAGGCTTCTATGTTTGTCAAAATGTGGTTGTATTGTCCGTTTGCTTCGCCCTTAATTGTTTCTAATTGGTTATTGAGAAGTTGTTTTGATTCATTAAATATTGAAACTGATTCATCCTTCAATTCTTGTAATGAATGGATGGATTCACTTATTTTTAAGTCTGAGTCTTCAACAATATTTTTTATGTTATCAATATATCCAAGAATTTTATCAAAAACTTCTGATTTTTGGAAATCTTGATTTTGACTGCTTGTTTCGTAAATGTTCTTAATTTCGTTTAATTTTGAACATATATTGTTATAGTTTTCTCCGGAGATAGAAACCCCATTGGATGCTATTTCATTCAATCTGTTTGATAGCTCTTCAAATTTAGCATTGATATTTCCATGAACACCATCTGTTTTTTCGTTTAGAGTTTCTTTTATATCTGAAATTCTATCTGATATATTTAAGAATTTTTCATCAGCTGAGAATTTAGAATCATCTATTTTTTGTAAAACAGATTGCTCTGCATAATCAATCTTGCCTGTAATTAAGAGGATTTTATTTACAATATCATTTAATTTGTCATCAATGAATATCTGAATATCGTCACTCATTCTGCCAATTGTAGAAGATAAGTTGTTTATATTATCTATCAATTCAAGTTTGTTAACAGCGG
>CAMDZX010000014.1 GCA_945910925.1 uncultured bacterium
GATTATATTAAAAAACAAACATTTATTTATGTTACTATATATTTGAGGTTTAAATTATGAGAATAGAAGCGAGAAATTTAATAAAAGTTTATGGTGACAGAAGTGTAGTTAATGATGTCACTTTTGATATCAACAAGGGCGAAGTTGTTTGTCTTTTAGGACCAAACGGAGCAGGAAAAACTACTACGTTTTATATGGTTGTAGGCTTAGTCAAGCCATATAGAGGACATGTTTTTCTTGATGATGAAGATATAACCGAATGGCCGATGAATTTAAGAGCAAAAGCCGGTATCGGTTATTTACCTCAGGAAACCTCAATTTTTAGAAAGTTAAATGTTGAGGATAATATTAAACTGGTCTTAGAAATGAATGATAAACTGACTGTTGACGAAAAGAAAAGAAAACTTGAAGAACTTCTGGTCGAATTCGGGGTAAAAAAACTCAGGAAAGCGCCTTCGATTGCTCTTTCAGGTGGTGAACGCAGAAGGGTTGAAATCGCAAGAGCTCTTGCCGCAAGTCCTGATTTTATGCTATTGGACGAACCTTTTGCCGGTATTGACCCTATTGCAATCGGAGAAATCAAGGATAATATCAGAAAGATTTCCGAAGATAAAGGGCTTGGAGTACTTATTACAGACCACAATCCGAAGGCAACTCTTTCTATAACGGATAGAGCGTATGTAATTTTTGACGGAAAAATAAAAATACAAGGTCGCAGTGTTGATGTTGCAAATGACACTGTAGCAAAAGAATTTTATCTTGGAAAGGATTTTCAACTGTAATGAAAATCACGATTTACGACAAGTATATATTCAAACAAGTTGCAATCACCACAATTGTTGCGATACTTTTGTTTACGGTTGTATGGATTGCTCCTGAAATGCTTTTGAATACCATCAAAAAAATTCTTGCAGGTGAATATACCGTAAAAATGGGGGTTCAGTATCTTACATATCAACTTCCTTTGATTTTAGGGAAAGCATTTCCTGTCGGCTTGCTTTTAGGTTCTCTGTTTACGTTTGATAAGCTCAGCAAAGACTCGGAACTTACGATTTTTAGAGCCGTAGGTTTGCCGTTTAAAAGGATTATTGCTCCTGTTATGGTATTGAGTATTATTGTAACAGGACTATGCTTTATAACATACGATAAATTGATTCCGTATTCACAACAAAAGCTCAAAGCCATGCAATGTTCAAATCCTGTTTCTCAGTACATATATACGGAAAAAGACAGCCAATCAAGACCTGTTAAAGCTGTTATTGTGTCAAGATATGATAATTACGTAATGAATGATATTATTGTTTTGGATTTTTCTAAAAAAGTTTATGATGATGTTCATGGGATATCCGAAATTTACGTGGCGGAACAAGGATACAGAAAGAGCGATAAGTGGATACTGGAAGATATTACCACATACAATATTACTCAAGAAGGAATATTTAAAGCAATTGCGCATAAGGATTCTATGGAGATTATGCACGGAAAACTCGCTAAAGATGTTTCTATTTTAATGGATAATTCAAACAAAAAAGACAGAGAAATTACAAATGCTGATTTATGGTATTATATCCGTCTTTTAAAAAAACAAAAAATGGAAGAACCGTATAGGCTTATGTTAAACAAATACTATCAAAGATTTTTCCATCCGTTTGTATGTATATTACTGGCAGTAATGGGATGCTTATTAGGTTTTAGTAAACCTCGAGAACAGAGATTAATCGGGTTTACAATTGCTATTGGTGCAATTTTCTTATACTATATTACGCTGCCGTTTTTCGATTTGCTTGCAGAAAAAGGAGTAGTACTGCCTGTGATTGCAGCAGCGTTCCCGCCTGTTTCATTCCTTCTGGCATGTATTGCATTTTATAAATCTAAGGATATTTAAGCCATGCGTAAAATCTTATTCTTATTTATATTACTAATTTTTACTCAATCTATGGCGATATCTGCCGAAAAATATACAATAAACTATAATAGCGGAATTTATCATATTGTTATACCGTACAATGAACGCTCAAACAGAATAAAGTTTGCACTAACCGAAAATTTAATTACAAATAGAGATTTTCATAGAAATTCAGGTGCAATATTTACAATAAATACCGGTTTCTTTGATCCTAAAAATCAGAAAACTATTTCATTTATTTATACAGACGGTATTCTTGCAGAATCACCATTATTTAACGAGAATCTTATAAACAATCCGTATTTAATGATGAATTGGCATAAAATTGCAAATCGTCCTGAGTTTAGAGTACTTAAAATTGATGATAAATATGTATACGATATTACACCGCACGATACCCAATACGAAGGAGAACTTATAACCTCCGCACAAGGTGGCCCTATGTTGCTGCCTGAAATGGATTTGGAAAAAGAGTTCTTTATAGTAAAAGAGGAAGGAAAAATCGTAAGAGAATCCGCATCGGTTCTTCACAGGTGCGCGAGAACAATTATCGGTTTAAAAGGACAGGATGTACATATTTTTATAATTACTGATAAAAATCCTATGACAATTGAGGAAACAAGAGATTTGTGCCTGCTTGTAGGATTAGATAAGGCAATGGCGTTTGATGGCGGCAGTTCAACATCGTTTGATTACAAAAACAAAATTCACGTCGTATCAACAGGAATAAAAGGTGATAATACAGGAAGAAAACTAAAGTCTTTTATGATTTTTCGTTAACATTCTGTAATAAACTGGCAAAAACTAGCAAAAAAATATATTTTTATTTGTTGTCCTAAGTGTTATGCTCGCAATAAATAATTTTATACCAAAAATAAATACAAGTTTTATTACTCCGCAATATGGTGTAAGTTCTCGTCGCAACAATAATCCGTATCCTAACTTAGCACCACTAAAACAAGATACTGTTTCTTTCAAGGCAACACCTAAGGCAATGTCCAATATGGATTTTGCAATCTCATTACAAACAGCAACAGATATTCATGATGAAGCAAAAGAATCTTGTAACTATTTAAAATATCAATTAAATAAAATTTTAGCACCAATGGTAAAATCGGAAGAAAATCCTAATGGAGAAATTGAAAAAATAGGATTTCGAGTAAAAACACCAAAATCTATCAGAGAAAAATCTGCAACCAGAAGATGGATAAATAAAGAAGAAGTAAAATCAGGTATGACAGATATTATTGGCGCCAGAATAGTTATGGACGATTCATCAATTAAAGCCGTAGATAAAGTTATTGATTTATTAGCCGAAGCCGAAAAGAATAATCAATTGCAAATTGTTGAAATTGAAAACTTTAGACCGGAACCAAAAATAGATGATGAAGGTAATATATTACATTCGTATGATTATTCTTCACCTAAATCTCTAAGAAGATTGAAGAAGGAAATTGATAAAAATGGAACAATGATATCAAAACGTGATGAAGATGTTCCAACAGGCTATATGGCAATCCATTTATTGACAAAGCTTCCTAACGGTTTTACGGGTGAAATTCAAATTATGGGTAAAGAAGTTGAAAAATTAAAAGAAATAGAAGATTTATGTTATAAAGTTAAAAACGGAAAAACAATAGAAAGAAAATGTCCGGGCTTAGAAAATATACTGGCTCCGTTAAAAAACAAAGATGATATGATGTTGCGTCGTGAATATAATAATTACACAAGAAACGCTTATAAATATCAACGAGATAAAGAGGCCGGAATAAATAATGATGATATGTTCTTAAAAATACCTGATTATTTACCGGCAGAGTTAGATTTTAACTTACTTGGAGATATGATTAACAATTCAGTTAAAACAGAAGAAGCCTCAGTTTAATGAGGCTTCTTTATTGATTTTATTTGCAATATGGACAAGGTCTGTGTGGATGATTTCCTTTGTGATGTTTTTGGAAGTCCTTCCTTGAGTCCATTTTGATTTTATCTAGAGTTTTCTTTTGTTTATCTGTCAGAATAGATTCAAATTCTTTCATATTTTTAACTCTTATTTCGTGAATTTGACGTTTCAAAGTATTGATTTCCGAGTTTAATTTATCAATCATTTCTATTTGTTCTTTAGAAGTTACAGTACTGTTCATCAATGCACGTTTTTGGTCTTGTTTTGTTTGAAGTTGTTCAAACAAAGGCTTGATTTGTTTATGACCTTCCATTCTTATTTCACGCGCTTTTACTTTTTGAGCATCTGTTAAATTAAGTTTTTTATCCAAATCTACTTTTGGCGGTGCAGGTCTGTGTGCACAAGGTGGTGGTGGAGGACAGTCACAAGGGCCTTTTGGCGGTTCGCCTGCCATTGCTGCGGTTGTTGTTAATGCGATTAATCCTGCTGTTAATAATAATTTTTTCATACGTTTTATCCTTTCTTTTGAATAGACAAACTTATAATAAATCTGCCAACTCGTCTGCTAATATTCTCTTTGCGTTGTATAATCTCGATTTTACGGTTCCGATAGGAATATCCAGTTTTTTCGAGATTTCTTCATAGGACAGTCCGTTTATTTCGTACATTATAATGATTTCTTTAAACTTTGGTTTTAAGCTGTTTATAGCTTTTACTATTCGTTTTTTTCTAAATGTGTTAATTACTTTTTGTTCAGGATTCTCCTTGTTATCTGTAATTTTGTTTACTGTTACATCGTCGGATGTAGAATTGATATCAATTTTGTACTTTGAAGATTTTAGATAATCTTTGCAAAGATTTTTTGCAATAGTACATATCCAGCTTTTAAAGCTGCCGATTTCCTGATACTTATCTGCATTCTTCCAAGCTTTTATATATACCTCTTGCTCTATATCTTCGTTATTTTCTTTAGTTATTAATTTGATTATGTTTTTAACATACTCTTTGTTATTATCGATAATTTGTTTTAAATCCATTATTAATCAACCTGTATAAGTCCGTAGTCATCTGTCGGCAGTCCTAAGTCCTCTATCGTTAAAGGTTCACCATATTTGACCGTATCTAAAAATCCGTATTGTAAATCTAATGCTTGGATTCCGACACCTCCTGCGATAAAGAGGAATAACATGCAGGCGACTTTTAATGCGACATACTTCGGTCTTTTAAATTCGCTTTTAACCTCCTTTATCAAATCAGATACCTTGTTCATTCTTTCGTATTCGGCACGGCAGTCGGGACAAACTTTGATGTGTTCCTCAAGAGCTTTTTCGTCCGAAAAAATAAACAGAGATTCGAATTTGTTACATTTGTTATTCATTTGATTACCTCTTCTGTTTATATAACGAATTAAATTTAAAATTGTTCATTTTTATTTTTAAAATTTTTAAGAAATGTTTACAATGCAGCAAGCGAGAAGATTTCATAAATTTCTTCATCAGAGAGTTCTGTAATAATCTTTTCACCTTCATAGACTGCTAAATCTGCAAGTTCTTTTTTCGACTTGAGCATTTCATCAATCTTTTCTTCAAAAGTTCCCAGAGTTATCATTCTGTGAACCATAACATTATTCATCTGACCGATTCTATAGGTTCTGTCTGTTGCTTGTTCTTCAACCGCAGGGTTCCACCATAAATCATAATGAATTACGTTTGTCGCACTTGTAAGGTTTAACCCTGTTCCGCCTGCTTTTAGAGAAAGTACCATAACATGAGAATCATCTTTATTTTGGAACTCCTCAATCAGTTTTTCTCTTTGTCCGACAGTCAGAGAACCGTGGAAGAATAACGGAGTTTCGTTACATTCATCAGCGATAATTCGTGTTAAGATATCTCCCATTTCTTTGTATTGGGTAAATATAAGCGTTTTTTCATTATTTTCCAAAATTGAGTTTACAAGGTCTACACATTTTTCTGTTTTACCTGACATTTCTTTTGTCATTTCACCTGATTTTAGGAACTGATACGGATGGTTACATATTTGTTTCAGGGAAGTTATCAGCTTAAATATGTTTCCTCGCCTACTGACCCCTGTAAAGCCGGAGATTTTACTCATCATTTCGTTAAGTGTTTTTTCGTACAACATAGCTTGAGGTTGTGTCAGATAGCAGTAATCATTTATCACAACCTTATCAGGCAGGTCTGAAATAACTGTTTTGTCTGTTTTTAATCTTCTTAAAACAAAAGGCGAAATGGACATTCTGAGTTTTGACGCACGTGAAGTTTCTTTGAATCGTTCAATCGGTATTGCATAACTCTTTTGAAACTCTTTTATTGTACCCAGATATCCCGTATTAATGAAATCAAATATACTCCACAATTCTGTGAGCCTGTTTTCAACAGGAGTACCTGTCATTGCAATCTTGATATCGGATTTGAGAATTTTGATAGCCATTGTTTGAGCAGTATCAGGGTTTTTAATGTTTTGAGCTTCGTCAACAACAATCATACCCCATGACTGTTTCTTCATTTCCTCTGTATCAATTCGCATAATTGCATACGTTGTAAGAATTACGTCTTTCTTTAAATCCAGTTTTCTGTCAAGTCCGTGATACTTTGCAACAGTAAGTTCGGGAGCAAACATTTGAAGTTCTTTTATCCAGTTCCCCATAAGTGTTGTCGGGCAAATAACAAGCACAGGATTTTTAAGTTTATTTTCTTCTTTAAGTTTTAATATAAGACTGATAACCTGAATTGTTTTACCAAGACCCATATCATCAGCCATACAGCAGCCAAAACCTTTTGAAACATTTGTCCAAAGCCATTTTAATCCTGTTTGTTGATATTGTCGTAAAGTTCCCGTTAGCCCTTGCGGCGGCGTAACATCTATTGCCTTTGCAAAATCTTTTATTACATTTGCATAAGCTTCATCGTAGTTAAAGTCATAATCCTGAATTCTACCCGACATAGAAGCATGCAACAGTTGTAATCTGGTCATTTTCTTGTGGTTTGCATTGATAATTTGCTCAGCAAGTTTCTTACCTTCTTCTTTATCTATCAGAATATATTTGTCGTGATACTTAACAAGTCCCGAATTCGTTTCCAGTAACTTGTTAAATTCTTCAAGCGAAAGTTTTTCATCTCCGAGAGAAACTTCGTATGAAAATTCCAAAATATCATCAAGAGAAATTGAAGTTGATGAAACGGTATTGAATATTTCCATCAAATCATCCGAACGTTTTTCTTTAACGTGAGCGTTAATTGAAGCTCTCGGCACAATTATGTTTGTTAGTTCTTCAGGTAGAATAACTTCAATCTGTGCTTTTTGCAGATAGTATGAAGTTTGCGCAATTATCTTATAAACCTCTCCAAGATTTAGTCTTAGTGAAAGATTTTCTTCATCTTCAAAAAGCTGCTCTAATTCCGGCATGTAGCGGAGAGCAAAGTTTAGTTGTTTTTCGATTATTTTTGCAATATCTGACGTATTTGCATCCCAAATTGTATCCTCAGAGTACAATGTATCCAGCAACACAGTTTCGTTGTTTTTTCGATTCTTTATATGAATTTTTAGTTCAAAATCTTCACTATTTTCAATTTTATCAATCTTAAAGAACGGGATAACGTCATACTTGCCAAGATACAATTCATCAAACCATTGAGCGAAATTCTCGGCAACATTTTTACCTTTCAAAAGTGATTTTTGTTCCAAATCTTTTAATAAATAACTGCCGGATCTAACATCTTTAAAACGATAGCTTTTTATATGCAAAAACTTGTATACGACATAGTTCAAATAATCATGAACAAACTCACTCACAAAGTTCTTTGGTTTTTCACCCTTGATAAACAAATTATCGGGAACACACTCCTCTAATTTATTAATTATACGTGCAATTTGATTAGAGTTGATAATCGGTTCATAAACTATTCTGAAAAAGTTCCCGCGTAATTTTACGGTCGGGATAAAATAAAGTTTTTCAATCAGCTTCATAACAAACTGAGTCAGCTTGTTAAAATATACAAAAGTCTGCGTAACGGCAGAGAAATCCAATATTTCACCAAATCCGCCGAAGTAATCCAGAACAATATCTAATGGCATAATATAGCCGATTTCTCCGTTTACTTCTTTTGGAGTAAATCTAAACATAGATCCCTTTGATTTTAAGTAAAATTGAAAATTATTTGTCGGAGTAACAAAAAACGACAGTTTCCCGCCTTCATTAATCAAAAAGAAATCAGTATTTCTGACAGGAGAATTAGGGCTAAGAAATATTCCTGCAAATTCATCTTCAATCAGTTGATAAATCAGACTGAGAGTGTAGCGAAAATCTTTATTCTTAAACCCTTCAGGATTTTCGCTAAGGTTAAAGAACAGTTCATCAACATTATTTTTTTTAAAAGATAAATCTATCTCCGGAGATTCTATTACCGTCATACGATTATTCTACGATAAAAACAAGATTTAGTAAAGTTGATTAACAATCAACACGACAACTTTTCAGTTATTAGTGCTTATTTATATAATTAATCACTCTCAACAACAACATTTGCGATTAAGTCGCCGTAACTATTGACATGTCCGTCAGTTTCTTCGATTACATATCTTAAATCAGGTCTGTTTTCAATACACTTTTCAGCTTTTTCTAAAGCCGCATCAAAATCTCTGTAATCACCCATTGCTGTTTTTGAAAAATCAGGTTTTTCTCTTTCTATTGTATAAACGTGATACATAAAAACTCCTTTCGTATAGTATATATGATAACACGAAAACTAAATACGTTCAGGGTAATAATAAATCTCAATTGTTTTGGACGGTTTTAATTTTGCGTGTCCGCCCTTTATAAAATTGGTAAGTGAGCCTGTCGGCGGTAATATTGTTAATGCCCATTTTAGGGGATATACCCACAAACTCCTGTCCTGCCCCTTTACTTCATAATAATTGGTAATTTGCCCCTGTGATGTATTAGGCACACAAAATTCTCCAATAATTATACTTGCAGGAATCCCGTTCATACCGCTTGTTATAACAGTTTCAATTTTTGCAGGGATAATTGTTCCCCGTCTTGCGATAAGTTTGCCTGATGAATACACGGTATCAGATAATTTAAACTCAATCTGCTGACCCTCGAATACGGAATTATCATTAATACGATTACATATATTCAATCTAATCGGTACTTTTTTAAAAGATGAATAATCATAAACATTATGAACGTACGGTTCCGTTACGGACTCTTTGTTTATATACGTATCGGCAAATACATCCTCCAAAGCAAAAGCCGGAGTGATTGATAACAGAAAAATAACAATATAAGTAAACAATCTATTCATAGTGCAAAGTTTTATTGGAGCCTGTCTTAACCTTTTCTTCCAATAATTTTCTGTTGTTTTCGGAAGTCAAAAGAAAATTTTGGTAATATTTGTTGTTCAGATACGGATTATTTGCAAGAAAATACGGATACTTGGTATAAATATACTCATACACAATTGCTAAACGCTTTGAAGCAAGATTTTTATTTGAAATCAAATCATGACGTTTTTGCGGAGTTGTTTTGTTTATATAAATAATAAGTCCGACAGGATTATAACCTGCTCTTACCATATAATCCACTGCAATCTTGTCTGCGACTATTTCATATTTTTTAGGTGCAGCTCTCATTTGCAAGGCAGACAATGTCCCGCCCCAGAATCCTTTTTGTGAACGTTCAGCAAGTGTTATACCTCTTGCTATACCTGCTGCAAGCTCATCCTCTGTTTCAGAAGCCTTATAAACAGGTTGATAAACGATAACCTGTCCTGAGGCAAGAGCTTTGTCCAAATCAAGAATACTTTGTTTTTCATCTTCCGAGTATATAAATACAACTCTGTTGTTTATTTGATTTGAATTGAGGATGTTATATCCTATATCATTAATTCGTTGTTGTATTTGTTGCTCTTCTAAAGGTGTTGCAAAAGCAGACATCCCGATTAAGAGTATAAGAATTATCGGAAACAATATTTTTTTCATACTTAAGACCTTTTCTTTATTATCCAAATTATTGATTGCCGGAATTAATTTCTGCCTGTTCGTTATCAGAGTCAGGCATGGTTGCTTTCTCCTCAGGTTTAACAGGCGTATCAGGAATAATTACCTGACTGTCATACTTAAGCCCGTGAACAGGTGCGATACTGTTTTGCAAAACAAACCCTCGGTTTTCGAGTTTTTGTGGACAGCTTTCCAATACAGTCTGATTAGGGGTCTCAAGATTAATATTCTGCTCAAGGCTCGTATTAACATCAAGTTTAATTTCTTCCGCAAACGAAATATTTGAAAACATAAATAAAGCTAATAATACGATACACTTTTTCATAGGGGTATTATAACAGAAAAATCCGGTAGTGAAAACCCTGCAACGAGAGAAAGTTATATTTTTTAGTAAAATAAAATAAAATAAAAAACTAGCGGCTGCCGAGTAAACTTGGCAGCCGCTAATAATATTGAAGCTAAGACAAGATGTCTGTTTTTACATCATGCCGCCCATACCGCCCATGCCTGCCATTGCCGACATATCTGGTGTTGCAGCTTTTTCTTCAGGAACATCAATAACGGCAGCTTCTGTTGTTAATAGCATAGACGCAACAGATGCAGCATTTTCTAATGCAGAACGTGTAACCTTAGCAGGGTCAACAATACCTGCTTCAAACATATCTACGTATCTGTATAATAGCGCATCATAGCCGTAAGCATCTTTGCCTGAACGAACATTATCAACAACAACATCAGATTTAGCACCTGCGTTGTACGCGATAGCTCTTAGAGGAGCATCCAATGCTGCCATAAGAATTTTGTATCCGCTCTTTTCGTCGTCTGAATCAAAGTTCATACTGTTAAGTTTAGCTTCAAGTTCTTGTTGAACTCTTACTAACATAACGCCGCCGCCCGGAACAATACCTTCTTCGTTAGCAGCTCTTGTAGCGTTAAGAGCGTCTTCGATTCTCAATTTTCTTTCTTTTAATTCAACTTCTGTTGCAGCACCTACTTCAATAACTGCAACTCCGCCTGATAACTTAGCCATACGTTCTTGAAGTTTTTCTTTATCGTATTCGGAATCAGACATTTCGATTTGTTTTTTGATTAAAGAAACTCTGTCATGAACGGCAGCTTTTGTTTCGTCACCTACAACAATAGTTGTTTCATCTTTAGTAACTGTAACACGTTTAGCTTTACCCATCATATCAGTTGTGATATTTTCAAGCTTGATACCAAGTTCTTCGGTAAACATTTGACCGCCTGTTAAGATAGCGATATCTTCTAACATAGCCTTTCTTCTGTCACCAAATCCCGGAGCTTTAACAGCAACTGCTCTTAAAACTTTTCTCATAGTGTTAACAACTAATGTTGCTAAAGCTTCACCTTCAACGTCTTCAGCGATTAACAACAATGAACGACCGTCTCTTGCAACTTGTTCCAATACAGGTACAAGGTCTGAGATTAAGTTGATTTTCTTGTTTACACAAAGAACGTAAGCATCTTCCAGTACTGCTTCCATTCTTTCTGCATCTGTCACGAAGTAAGGTGAAATATATCCTTTGTCGAATTGCATACCTTCAACAACCTTGAGGTTAGTACCGAAGGATTTTGATTCTTCAACGGTTATAACTCCGTCGTGACCGACTTTAGACATTGCTTCCGCAATTAATTCTCCGATTTCAGGATTGTTACCTGCGGAAATTGTTGCAACTTGTGCAATCCCTTCTTTAGTATTAACAGGTTTCGACATTGATTTAATTTTTGCGGTTGCAACTTCAACAGCTCTATCAATACCGCGTTTCATAGACATAGGGTTTGCACCTGCGGTAAGGTTCTTCAAACCTTCTCTAACGATGGATTGAGCAAGAACTGAAGCGGTTGTTGTACCGTCACCTGCAACATCGTTTGTTTTAGATGAAACTTCTTTCAATAATTGTGCACCTGAATTTTCTAAACCGTCAGCAAGTTCAATTTCTTTTGCGATTGTAACACCATCATTAACGATTTGAGGTACACCGAATTTCTTTTGCAATATAACGTTACGACCTTTTGGCCCAAGAGTAACTTTTACAGCGTCAGCTACGGCATCAATCCCTCTAAGCAGGGACTTGCGAGCTTCTTCTTCAAAAACTATACGTTTTGCCATTTTATATCTCCTTTATCTATTAACTGAGTGACTAAGTAACTGAGTTACATTTATATCCAACCACTTATTCAATTATTGCTAAAGCATCTTTAACTGATAAGATTTTGTACTCTACACCATCCATTTTTATATCAGTACCGGCATATTTGGCGTAAAGAATAACATCACCTACTTTAACATCCATAGGTTCTCTTTCTCCGTTATCGTTTACTTTTCCTGCGCCTACAGCAACAACTTCACCCTTTTGAGGTTTTTCTTTTGCACTGTCGGGAATAAATATTCCGCCTGAAGTTTGCTCTGTATCTTCAATAACTTTAATAACAATTCTGTCCATTAACGGTTTAATACTCATAAAATCCTCCTTTTTAGTTCAACAATATAACTGTATAATAAAATTGTAAAAAACTTAAGAATCTTAATGAAAAATTAAGATTTTGATATTTGCCCGTATTTCCCCCCGCATTGCATTTATTAAGTTTTATTACAAAATTCGGAGTAAGTGAAATTACGCTATGGCTTTGAGTGTTTATATTAATAGCGTAGTATAACTATGCCCCAATGTAACTAAATAAAAGAGAGCTAAAACTTATGGCTATTCCTGGCGTTGGAGCCTCACAACAATCATATACGCAGAAACCGGATTACAATTATGACTTTGCCGGTGAGTTTAAGAAGTATGCAGATAACTTACTTGCAACATCTCTAAGTGGTGGCAATGTAGGTCAAGCTTTTGGGCAACAAGTAATTAATCAAACTTTTGATAACCTCGGAGAAGTAGGAAAAATTGGAAAATTTCTTTTCAATTTATTTACAAGCAGATTAGGAGCTGCTAAAGGAGATAAAACAACTGTAGCTGCGCATAACCAAGCCGGACAGGCTGCACTTGCGGAAAGGCAACAAGTAGTTACAGATGCAGCGTTCCAAGCTCTGGCAGACTTTACAAATGGTGATACTGTATTATCTTTACAAGACTGTAAAAATGCAATAAATACTGCTGTTACAACGGTACAAGATAAAAATTTGGCTAAAGAAAAGTTAGAAGAACAGAAGGCAACTTTAGAAAAAGAGAATGAAGAAATTCTGAAAAAGATTCAAGAATATGGAGTAACAGCAACAAAAACAAAAGATGGTGTCGAATTTACTGATTCTGAAGGAGAAACGACAGGTACAAAAAAAGAAGGTGATGATAAAAAAGAAAATCCTGAACTTACATCCTTAAAGAACGAATATATAAATAACATGACTCTTATCCAAGCAATAAATGCAGAAATTCTAAATATTGAAACTGTACAAGTAAATGAATCTAAAAATGCCGAAGAAAATACTGAAGAAATCGAGACAAACAAAAAGCAAGCCGAAAGCGAAATACTCACAAATACCGAAGAAAGTATAAAATCAATGCGGTCTGAAATTTCCGGTGTGTACGGACAATTTAAAGAAATTATCGGTGCTGATGAACATATGAATAAAATCATGGAAACAACTGATAAAGTATTAGCAGCATCGCAAGCTGCTGCAGCAATTGGTGCAGCATTTCTTAACCCGTCAAAAGCGGCAGAGTTGTTAAAGAAATCCGCAGAAAATACAATTGCTGCAACATTCAACAAAATGGGTGAGCAACTTGGTATAAAAGGTCTGGGGAATCTTGCTACAGGTAAATTGACTGTTGAAGACTTTGCTACAAATCTGATAAAAACAGAGTTCTCTGAACAGGCAAACAAATTATTGGGAGAAATTGTCCCGGAAGATTTTGGGGAAACTAAAGCTGCACTAGTTAATTCTATGACAAGTGGGATTTTGGGCAAGAAAAATGATTAGCATAACTACATAAAGTTTTAAAATTACACAGGCTCTCGATTGAGAGCCTGTATTTGTATTATTTTATAGCTTCATAGCAATCCGAACATATTGTTTCGTGTCCCGAGTGTTCACCCAATTTTCTGTATTTCCAACAACGTTCGCACTTCTCGCCTTCTGCTTTCACTACCCACACAGTGTAATCATCTTCCGAATACTCATTCAAAACATCTTGCGGAGCAGATTCTGACACATAAGCCTGCGATGTGATAAATATATCTGCAAGGTCATGTTCGTTAGCCCTCAAGACTTCCGCACTATCTTCCGACTTGATATATACCCCAACTTCTAATGAGCTTCCGACTTTTTTATCCGCTCTCAACGGTTCAATTGCTCTTGTTACAACTTCTCTGGCTTTCAGAATCTTTGTAAAGTCTTCTTCAAGTTTAGAATTGTTCCATTCAGGTCTTACCTTAGGCCAATCAATCAGAAGTACGCTATTCAAACCGCCTCTTAAACATTCAGGAGTATTTTGCCATATATCCTCAGCCTGATGAGGCATAACAGGTGTAAGTATTTTTACAAGAACCTGTAATGTTTCAAAAAGTACGGTCTGACATGCTCTGCGAGAAATCGATTTTTTACCCGCCGTGTATAATCTGTCTTTTACGATATCAAGATAGAATGAACTTAAATCGACAGCAGCAAAGTTTTGTAAGCATTGAAAGTATTTATAAAATTCATAACTGTCAAACGCTTTTGTAACTTCGTCCACAACCGCATTGAGTTTGTGTAAGGCGAATTTATCAATATCCTTCAATTCATCGTATGCAACATAATCATTTTCAGGGTTAAAATCAAACAGGTTACCAAGCAGGAACCTTGCGGTATTTCTGGTTTTCTTAAATATTTCCGCAAGTTGCTTGATTATATTATCCCCGATTTTGATATCGTTTCTGTAATCTACGGATGCTGCCCACAATCTTAAAATATCCGCACCGTAATTTTTAATAATATCGTCAGGTCTGATATAATTTCCGAGTGATTTTGACATCTTTCTGCCGTCTTCACCGAATACAAATCCGTGAGTCAAAACTTGTTTATAAGGAGCTTTGCCCTGACAAGCGATAGATGTCAAAAGTGATGACTGGAACCATCCTCTGTGTTGGTCAGAACCTTCAAGGTACATATCAACAGGAGTATGTCCTAATTCGTCTGCACGTTTTTCTACAACGGTTCTCCAAGATGAGCCGGAGTCAAACCATACATCCATAATATCTTTTTCTTTTCTGAAATGAGTTTTACCGCATTTCGGACACTTGAACCCTTCCGGCAAAAGTTTTGATTCATCATATTTTACCCACGCATCAGAGCTTTCTTTTTCAAACAAATCAGCTACATGTTTAATTGTCTCATCGGTGCATATAACTTCTCCGCAATCTTCACAATAGAATATCGGAATAGGAACACCCCACGCACGTTGACGGGAAATACACCAATCTGTACGGTTTTCAACCATGTTTCCTATTCTGTTTTCACCGCTTGCAGGAATCCATTTTACACCCTTGATTGCATCTAAGGTTTCGTTTCTAAACTTGTCAACCTTTACAAACCATTGCGGAGTTGCTCTGTAAATAACAGGATGTTTACATCTCCAGCAATGAGGATAACTGTGTTGAATATCTTCCTGTGCAAGTAATGCACCACAGTTTTGAAGTTTTTCTATAACGATAGAATTTCCTTTATAATACGGAACACTTTCTAAATCCTTATCTCCGACTTCTTCCGTCCAAACACCTTTACCGTCAAGCGGAGAAAGAACTTCTATATTATATCTGCATCCTACTTCATAGTCCTCAAGACCATGTCCCGGAGCAGTATGAACAGCACCCGTACCTGCATCAGCAGTAACGTGTTCGCCTAAGATGATAGGTGATTTTCTATCATACAAAGGATGTTTTGTATTCAAAAGCTCTAAATCCTGACCTTTGCAAGAACCTATAACGTTAATATCGCTTTCTTCCCAACTTACACCGTTCAGGAACTGTCCGAGTAACTCTTGTGCAATAACATATACATCGTCACCTTTTGTAAAGAATGTATATTCAAAACGCGGATGCATACTTATTGCCATATTGGACGGAATTGTCCAAGGAGTAGTTGTCCAAATAACCGTATAAACATTTCTATTAGGAAGTGATACTAACTGCCCTATTTTATCTATTGATTCTTCATCAAATTTAAATCTTACATATATAGATGTTGATGTGTGATCTGCATATTCAACTTCTGCTTCCGCAAGAGCAGTTTCACAAGCTGCACACCAGTATACAGGTTTTAGCCCTTTTTCAATGTATCCCTTTTTGTACATATCACCAAAAAGTCTTACCTGTTCTGCCTCATAATCAGGTGATATTGTCAGATATGGATTTTCCCAGTTTCCAAGTACGCCAAGTCTTTTAAACTCACCTTCCTGACCTTTCAAACTCGTATGTGCATATTCTCTGCACTTTTCACGGAGTTCTGCAGGAGTCAAAGCTTCACGACCGCCTTTTATTTTTTTGGCAACCGCATTTTCAATAGGAAGTCCGTGCCCGTCATACCCCGGTACATACGGAGCGTAGAAACCTTGTTGAGATTTATATTTTATTAAAATATCTTTTAAAATTTTATTTAAAGCCGTTCCGACGTGAATTTTCCCCGAGCTCAGGTATGGAGGTCCATCGTGTAAAATAAATGAATTTGTTTTATCTTTGCTTTCAATAATCTTATTATATATATCATTTTCTTCCCAGAATTTTTGGATTTCCAATTCTCTTACCGTAGCGTTAGCTCTCATTGCAAGAGTCGTTTCAGGTAAATTTAACGTCTTTTTGTACTCAACTTTTGTTTCTGTTTCCATATTAATTTATCCTTTATTATATAATTCAAAATCATGTTCAAAACTCACGTTGCTTTCCTCATCCTTGATAGATAATTGAGTTCCTTTTTTATATTCAATAAATTTATTCATCTTGTTGTAATCAAAAGAATTTTCCCATCTTGCAATAACAACAGTCGCAACACAGTTTCCGATAAGGTTTACTGTTGTTCTGCCCATATCAAGTATTTGGTCAATACCAAGCAAAAGCGCAACCCCAATTATCGGAATATTAAAGCTTGCCAAAGTCCCCGCAAGAACAACCAAAGCCACACGAGGCATACCTGCCATACCTTTACTTGTGAGCATAAGAGCAAACATAATTACGAGCTGTTGTTCAATTGAAAGATTTATACCTACAAGCTGTGTTGAAAAGATTACAGCCATTGCAAGGTATAATGTACTCCCGTCAAGGTTGAAGGTATAACCTGTCGGCATAACAAAACCTACGATTGATTTTGGAACTCCAAAATCCTCCATTATTGTCATTGCCTTAGGTAAAGCTGCCTCTGAACTTGCAGTTGTAAAAGCAAGAAACGCAGGTTCTGCAATCGCCTGTAAAAAACTTTTTAATGATATTTTGACAATCTTGCACGCAACAAATATAACAAGAGCCACGAACAGTGCCAGTGCAAAGTATAATGACAGTATTATTTTTGCGTAGTTTTTTAAAATAACAATACCGTTAGAGCCGATTGTATAAGATATTGCCCCAAAAATCCCAATTGGCGCAAAATACATAACGTATTCGGTAAACTTAAACATTATAGCCGCAGTTGCTTGCAAAACATCCATTACCGGCTTTGCTTTTTTCCCGACTGCACAAATCGCAATCGCAAAAAATATTGAGAAAATAACTATCTGCAACAGATTTCCATCTGCCATAGATTGGAAAATACTTGTCGGCACAAGGTTTACAAAGAAATCAGCAAAAGATGTATGAGTCGTAGCTGATGACATTTGAGTAATATGATTCAACTGAGCGACATTAGCATTTGCTATATTAATCCCTTCTCCGGGATTTAGAAAATTTGCAATTCCCAAACCGAGAAAAAGTGCAATTGTTGTTACTACTTCAAAATAAATTATTGTTCTTACGCCAATTCTACCCAAACTCTTAGGGTCGCCGTGACCTGCAATTCCTACAACCAGAGTTGCAAAGAGTAACGGCGCAATAATCATTTTGACCATTCTTAAAAATATTGCAGCCAAAGGGTGCATTTGAACAGCAAAATCAGGAGCCACCCATCCTACGATAACCCCTGCAATCAACGCTATAAATATAAACAGACTCAATTGCGAGTTTTTCACTATATCAAATCCTTTTCCTATTTTAAGAAAATTGTATTATAAATATTCGTAACTGTCCAGTAAGGATAGTGTTTATCAGCTATACTGCCCGAATGCCGCAAGCGGAGTTTTTGATAAGATATAGTATAATCCGCCTGACATAAGCATACAAATCGGAATAGTTAATACCCATGCCGTGATTATACTTTTTACGATACCCCATTTTACCGCACTTGCTTTAACAACGCTACCGACACCCATAATCGCCGTTGAAATAATATGCGTTGTACTGACAGGAATCCCAAAATGTGATGCCGTCAAAATAATTCCTGATGCGGACATTTCAACTGCAAAACCGTGCATAGGTTTCATTTTAACAATTTTGGAGCTCATTGTTTTGATTATACGCCATCCGCCGGTCATCGTACCGCAAGAAAGAGCAAACGCACAAACAAGGATTACCCATAACGGAATATCAAAGTTTGTATCACCCTTTAAAAATCCGAAGGTTATCAACGATAATGTGATTATACCCATTGTTTTTTGAGCGTCGTTTGAACCGTGACTGAATGCTAAAAATCCGCAAGATACAAGCTGAAGTTTTCTGAAAGTTCTGTTCAAAAGCTCAGGTTTTAACCTGCCGAACAAGAATAACAGAATACTGATTACAATAATCCCGACACAGAATCCAAATATCGGAGAAGTAATCATCGGAATGATTACCAAATCCAGCACATTATGTTCGTTAACCACATCAAGCGCCGGATGTTCAAAGTGAAACTGCGGGAATCGTAAAATCAAATCGTATTTTTTATCCAAAAGCAAATAGGCATGCATAATGGACGCACCTAGCAAACCGCCGATAAGCGCATGGGAGGAACTTGAAGGAATACCGAATCTCCAAGTAATTATTCCCCAGATAATCGCACCTAGCAAGGCACATAGGATTACAAGCTGGGTAATCGCATCGTGTGCAACCATCCCGACACCTATTGTCTTTGCAACGTGAGTACCGCACAAAGCTCCCGCACAATCAAAGATTGCTGCGTATAATACTGCGTATCGGGGGCTTAATGCTTTTGTTGAAATTGCCATAGATATGGCATTAGCCGAATCGTGGAATCCGTTAATAAATTCAAATACTAACGCAACTCCGACTAAAATAATTAAACATAAAATTGTGACTGTCATAACCTAACTATTCTTGAGTGCGATGTTCAGAACCTCATCCGCTACGGAATGGCATCTGTCTAACGCTGTCTCCAAGCCCTTATATATATCTCTAAACTTGATAATTGTAATCGGATCATACTTCCCTGAGAATAACTCACTCGTTGCTCTGAAAAGAATATCATCTCCGAGAGTTTCGATTTCTTTCATCGTAGCTCTTGAGTTTGTAATTTCTTTTGTTTTGTGTAATTTTTTCAAAAGTCCTACGATATGTGTCATTTCCGAAGTAGCCTTCATGATAATTTTGCCTTGTTGGAACATTTCTTCCGTCGGCTTATCAATCTTGTAAGCATAAAAATTCAGAAATGCCTGACAAATCTTTTTGTTAATTTTTCTGAGCATTGAGGCAAGAAGTTGAATGTCCTCTCTGTCAATCGGAGTTATGAAAGTACTGTTAAGCATGCCAATACTTTCTCTTTCCAAATCGCTGCCTTTACGTTTTAAAATTTTTACCTGCATAACCATATCTTCGTTCACACCGTTGGTCAGCGCCTCGTTATACAAAATTGCACTCTTTTTGCAATTAGCAGCTGCATCAACAAATATATCGAAGAATACTTTGTTATCAGGAGGTAAAATCTTTTCCAAAATTCCTAATTTCATATAAAAGTTCCCTTTCCTTTTTTATGATAATTCAAATATTTTTCAAGAGGAAAATTTTTTTTATTACTGTAACAAAAATTTAAAAAAGGAGCTGTAAGAAGCAGTAAATATTAAAAAGTGACTGAAGGGTAAATGTGGGATGAGTTACTAAGGGACTAAGTTATTAAGTTAGTGAGTTACTAAGTAACTCAGTGATTGAGTGATTTTTTCTTCACACTTAGTCTAAGACTCTCAAGCCTTGTCATGTAAATATCTGCCACATTTTTTAGGCACTGCTGTCCGGGATAATTTTAACAATAACAATCTGTAGAGTAGAGTAATTGAGTAACTTAGTAGTCACTTCTTACACTACCCTTATGAGAACAATTTGAAAGTTCTGTCGACATTATCTTTTGCCACGGTTTTTAGAGTATCCATTTCTGTATTTATAGCGTTTCTTTCTTGCTCTAGTGCTGCTAAATCCGTATCGAACTTTTTGTCTTTATTATTAATTTTTCTCATATCTGCTTCATATTTTGCTTCCGCTTTTTTCAGAGCTATATCACTTGAAACTTCTTGAAGGTTTGTATCCGTTGCAACATTAACTTGAAATTCATTACCGTCTTTATCTGTTTTAAATATAAATAACAATCCTGCATTTACCATGTTAGTAAACCAAGTACTGTTATCACCGTTATTTCCTAAAGGATCATTATTTGTTCCTTGTAATATATAACCGTATTTTTTGATCTCATCATAAGTTTTTCCGGCACCAACCTTATCTTCTACGGTTTCATTTGTCGTTACTTTTGCACCTGTTGCAGTACAGGTCAATGCAGATAAATCTGCATCATTTTGATCTGTAGTGATAGCACAATCCGGATCTGTTTTCCCAATTTCATCAATATTTAAATTTGAAGATGAATTCGTTATTGCTGTACCATCTTCAGCATAACCGGCAATAGAACCTGTATTATCCCCAGAATCCGTAACTATGTTTCCTGAACTATATGTATTATCTATTGCCCCCTTATGCACACCGCCAACAATACCTCCACAATCTCTATCGTTTATGGTTTTTATGTTACCGGAATAGAAAGAATTTAAGATTTCACCTTCAAGATACCCAGCAATACCACCGGTGGAGCAACTTGTTGACATATTAATTGAAGATTGTGAATTTTGTATTTTGGCACTTGTAACCAAACTTGCCAAACTCCATACTGAACCTACGATACCTCCACAACCCATTGTTTCAGTACTATTATCAGATTCAGCGGTTATAGTTCCTGTTGTAGAACAATTTTCAATATTTAAAATACAGCTACTTAATCCTTGTTGTGAGATACCGACAATACCACCTACCGCGACATTTGTTGCAGAAACAATACGGATATCACCATCATATGTAGAATTTTTTATCAATAGACTACCATTTGAATTATACCCAATAATACCCCCAGCCTTAATTTCTCCATTTGCATTGTTATAATCAATATCTACTGTTGAAGATATATTTTCAAGATTTAATACTGATGAAACGGAAGTATAACCGATTAATCCGCCGACATTAGCAGCAGAATTAGATGATGTTATTGAACCACCTACTTGTATATTTGATATTGTATTTGTTCCACTTGCACTATTTGCTAAGACACCGGCCTTGCTTAATGTTGTATTAATATCTGCCGATAAAGATAAATTTGTTATTGTAGCATTTGTAATTGAACTAAATAATGCGGCTTTAAGACCAGTTATAGAATGTCCGTTACCGTCCAATGTGCCGGAAAAACTCTTTGACGACCAATTTACTCCACTCAAATTAATATCTGACATCAAACGATAACTACCGCTAGAAGACATTGATTGAAGTTGTGCTGCTGTATAAATCTCTGTAACACCGTCAACTGTCCTGTTTAAGGTCGTTACTCTACCGTTTTCAAGAGCAATGAAATAATCTTTATTACCACCTGCTGCATCATAATTATCTTTTGTAGCTTGGCTGATTATTGGTTTATAATCATCTTCAAACTTTAATGTATAACCTGCATTTTTCATTGCATTGTATGTAGCATCTACAAAAGTAGAACTACCATCCGCACTCATTTGTCTAAACTGAATTTTTGTTGCATTAAGTGCGTTTTCATATTCCTGATAAACATGGGCAGACTCATTCGCCATCTGAAGCTTTTGC
>CAMDZX010000015.1 GCA_945910925.1 uncultured bacterium
TTATTTTCTTTATCCATCTGAACTGCAAGAATTTTGCAATGTGAAATTTTATTGGGAATGTTGCCTGATAAATCTTTGAAGAATTTCTTATTTCTGCTTCAAGCGTAGTTTTAAGAAGTCTTAAAAACGCGGGAACCAAAATCATAAAATGGATTTTGCGTTCTTTTATCATCGCAAGGCAATCTTTTGGTTTTAGACTTTGAGTATAATAAACAGAGAATCCCATATTCAAAAATGTTGTAAACCCTACCGTCATTTCAAATAAATGATTCATTGGTAAAATCGACAAAATTCTTGTATCTTTTCTTGGGAATACAGGATCTAAAACAGTTGTCAAATCTTTTAATTGAGCCAACATGTTTCCGAAAGTTGTTTCAACTCCTTTCGGCGCACCTGTTGTTCCTGATGTATAAATAATAAATACGGTTGATTTTCTTGAACGATGTACCCATTTACAAGTATAGTTGTTAGGTATTGTATAAATACTTGGCAAATCTTGATTGTATGAAGGTTCGTCCATTACAATAATATGCTGTAACGAGGCTATTTTTTCTTTCAATTCAAGAGCCGTTTTTACATATTTTTGAGAAACCAACATTACGGTAGGGTCACAATCTGAGAGAATCGAAGTAAGTTCGTATGTTGTCAGTTTAATATCAAGAGGAACAGTTACCAATCCGGCAATAACCGATGCAAAAACGCATGCCCCATATTCAGGTTTTGATTCCGATAGAATTGCAAGTCTTTCACCTTTTTGGATTTTTAAATCATTTTTTAAGTGTGCAGCAATTCTTCTGGACATCAATCCTAAACCGTTGTATGTGAACTCTCTCCAACCATATTGAGATTTTATTCCAAGAGCAATTTTATTTGCATAATTGTTTGTCTTATCTTCCAATAACGATAGAACATTACTCTGTCTGTCTTTCATTTTATCCTCCGTTGAAAATTTTCTCTCTGAATTATATCAGGATAATACATGACTAATCAATGATATCGAGATAAATTGTTACGCTTTTATTAATTCCTTAACCTCTTTGCGTTTAACCTTTCTGGTTGAGGTTTTAGGAAGTGAGTTTTTAGATACGACAATATTTATCGGACGTTTATAAGGTGTCAGATGTGTACATAGTCTTTTTACCTCATCTTTAACCAATTTATCCAGTGTTTCACTATCATATTGATTAATTAATGATTCCTTTGGCACAATTACCGCCCCAATATCTTCTGTTCCGTCTTTTGCGCCGAAGCTTCTTGATACACCGACAACACAAACTTCTGCAAACATATCGCTTTTTTCAAGAACCGATTCAACTTCTTCAGGAAATACTTTTTTCCCGCCGGATAGTACAATCATGTTTTTAATACGTCCTGTTATATAAATATGTCCGTTTGAACTTATTTTTGCAATATCTCCCGTATGCAGCCAACCGTCCTCATCAATTACAGATGCCGTTAATTCGGGTTGATTGTGATACCCTTTCATAACCGCAGGACCTTTGAGTAAGAGTTCTCCGGTTTCTTTGTCTATGCGTGTTTCATAACTCTTTAGAGGGGCACCGACAGATGCTAAATCTCTTATTTTGTCGGTATTTATTGAAACAACAGGGCTTGTTTCCGAAAGCCCGTATCCTTGATATACCTCAAGCCCGATTCTTTCAAAGAACTTTCCTACATTTACATCAAGCGGCGCACCACCCGATATGTAACCCAAAAAACTTCCGCCAAAACTCTTGTGGATTTTAGAAAACATGATTTTCTTTATCCTGTTGCAAGGAACAAATTTTGCCAAATGGTACATAAAAGTAAACATATTTTGTGAGAGTTTCGAGGAATTCTTTATTTCTGCCTCAATTGCTGTTTTTAACAGTTTTAAGAATGCGGGAACAACAATCATGAATTGGATTTTTTTATCTCTCATTGTGCTGAGAATATCTTTAGGTTTTAGACTTTGGGTATAATAAACCGAAAACCCAAAATTCAGGAATGTGGAGAATCCGACAGTCATTTCAAATAAATGATTCATCGGCAAAATAGAAAGCATTCTTACATCTTTTATAGGTAAAATCCTATCAAGTGCAATTTGCAAATCCTCTAATTGCGATAAAATGTTTCCGAAGGTTATTTCAACTCCCTTAGGCGCGCCTGTTGTTCCTGAAGTGTAAATTATGAATAATGTTGATTTTCTTGCTCTATGGCGCCATTTGCAATTATAGTTATTCGGCAAAGTATAAAGACTTGCAAACGGTTGATTGTATGACGGTTCATCCATTACAATGATATGTTTTAATGACGGAAGTTCTTTTTGTAACTGTATCGCCATTTCGAGATAATGTTGAGAAACCATAATAACTGAAGGTTCGCAATCTGAGAGAATGGAAAGCAGTTCGTATTTTGTCAGTTTTATATCAAGAGGTACGGTAATCAACCCTGAAATGATTGAAGCAAATACGCAGGCTCCGTATTCGGGTTTTGATTCGGACAAAATAGCAAGTCTTTCTCCCTTTTTGAGTTGTAAATCGTTCATAAGATATGATGCAAGTTTTCTGGAGGTTACGCCTAAACCGTTGTATGTAAATTCTTTCCAACCGTAGCTTGTTTTGATACCAAGTGCTATTTTGTTTGCATAACTGTTGGTTCTATCCTCCAAAAGAGATAAAACATTGCTTTCTCTATTTTTCATACAACCTCCGACTCACATAACAAAGATATTATATCAAATTTGTTAAAAAAAGACCATGTTTATAGTAATATTAAACAATAATGAGGATTGTTTAATGAAGAAAATTAAAATTGGTATGTTAGGTTTAGGAACGGTTGGTTCCGGCGTATACAAGACATTGAAACGTTTTGATAATGTTGAAATTGTAAAGATTTCCGTAAAAAACAAAAATAAACCGCGTAATATAGAAGGTCTGGATGAATCAAGTCTTATCACAGACCCATACGAAATTATTAATGACCCTGAGATAGATATTTTTGTAGAAGTAATAGGCGGGGTTGAACCGGCATGGGAATATATTTCTGCGGCTATTAAAAACGGAAAACATATTGTTACGGCAAACAAAGAACTTCTTGCCAAAAAGGGTAAAGAGTTATTTGAACTTGCAGAAACTCATAACAGAGTTGTCTTGTATGAAGCAGCTATTGCGGGCGGTATTCCTCTTATAATGCCATTAAAAACCATTATGGCAGGGAATAATATCACAAATATTCAGGCAATTCTTAATGGTACAACAAACTATATCCTTACCAAAATGAACGCTGACGGTGCTTCTTATGAAGAAGTTCTCAAGGAAGCTCAAGAACTTGGTTATGCAGAAACCGACCCGACAGGTGATGTTGAAGGGTTTGATGCTGCATATAAAATAACAACACTTGCAACAATTGCGTTTGGTAAAAGAATTGATATAAACAAAGTTTACAGAGAAGGTATTTCTCATGTAAGAGCTGAGGATATGGCTGCTGCAAGAGAATTGGGTTATAAAATAAAACTTATTGCATTAGGCAGATTAAACGATAACGGACAGGCAGATGTAAGAGTTCATCCGATGCTTGTTCCGAATGATTCGACACTTGCGCATATTGATTATGTGACAAATGCTGTGGGTTTATCAGGTTATCCGATAGGTGATATTGTACTGTCAGGTCCCGGTGCAGGTGAATTCCCGACAGCAAGTTCAGTTATCGGTGATATCTTAAACATTGCGGCAGAAATAGATAAGACAGATTATGTTCTTCCTATGATGAGATGTAAACACTCTCAGAATGCGGATATGATTTCGATTGATGAAACCTATAATAAATACTATATTTCTATTACTGCACCTAATAATACCGGTGTGATAGGTAAAATAGGTACAATTTGTGCAAATAAAAACATCAGTTTATCAAGCATTCTTCAAAAAGGTGTTTCCGATAATAATACCGCAGATATTACGGTTATTACGGAAGTTTGTAAAGAAGCGGATATACAATCTGCAATAAAAGAATTAAGTGAATGTAAAATAAACAGTTTAATAAGAGTTATGTAAAACAGGAGAGATAAAAATGTACTATCAAGGACTTATTAACAGATACAGAGAATATTTGCCGGTTTCTGAAACAACGCCGATTGTGACGTTAAACGAAGGTAACACACCGTTAATCAAGGCTGATAATCTTGCAAAAAAAATAGGACTTGATGCAAACGTATATTTAAAATTTGACGGATGTAATCCGACAGGCAGTTTTAAAGACCGTGGTATGACAATGGCAGTTACTAAAGCTAAGGAATCCGGCTCAAAGGCGATTATTTGCGCATCTACGGGTAATACTTCAGCATCTGCTGCCGCATACGGCGCAAAAGCAGGGTTGAGAACGCTTGTTTTGATTCCCGACGGATATATAGCACTCGGAAAACTTTCTCAGGCTATGATGTACGGGGCAGAGATAATCGCAATACAAGGTAACTTTGATAAGGCTTTGGAATTTGTAAGAAAAATTTCTGATGAATATCCTATAACTCTTGTAAATTCAGTAAATCCATACAGAATCGAAGGGCAAAAGACAGCAGCATTTGAAATATGCGATGCTCTCGGAAAAGCTCCCGATTACCATTTTATCCCTGTCGGGAATGCGGGAAATATTACGGCTTACTGGAAGGGGTATAAGGAATTTCAAGAGCTTGGCAAGATAAAAGAATTACCAAAAATGATGGGGTATGAGGCAGAAGGCTCGGCTGCGATTGTTAAAAATCAAAGAATTATGAACCCTGAAACTCTTGCAACCGCAATAAGAATCGGTAATCCTGCAAGTTGGGATAAGGCAGTTGCAGCAAGAGATGAAAGTAACGGATTAATAGGTTGCGTAACTGATGAAAAAATTGTAGAGGCTTACAAACTGATTGCATCTTGTGAAGGTGTGTTTGCAGAGCCTGCAAGTGCAGCATCCGTTGCAGGATTGATTCAGGCTAATCACAGAGGACTTATCGAATCAGGTTCTGATATTGTCTGTGTCTTGACGGGCAACGGATTGAAAGACCCTGATAATGCCATTAAGTTCGCCAATGCTGAGGTTCAGAAAGCATCTGCTGATTATGACGACGTTTTGAGATTAATCGGCGTATAAAATGGCTTCAAATTTTGATTTCTTAAAAACAACTGACAGAAAACTGTTTGAGATGATAGAAACCGCGGAACAGTTGTATCGTGATGAGTATTTTGAACAGTGTATTGTTCAAATACGTAAGTTTGCGGAAAATATTTGTAAGAAAATTCTCGGCGGCAGACGGACAAAGGAAACAACTTTCGATGATATGCTTGCAACTCTTTGTGACAAATCAACGGGTTCAGAACAGGAGAGAGAGGTTATAGAGGATTTGTATTTTATCAAAAAAGAGGGAAATACATCTGCTCATAATTCGGGAATATCTTTGCCTGCAACAACGGCTTTGGAGTGCTTACAAAGAGCTTTTGAGGTTTCCATAAATTTTGCTTTTTCCAGAAACCCAAACAAAACAAAACTCTTGAAGCTGGAATTTGATACAGAATTGTTGATAACAGGCGAAAAAACAAAAAAGACACTTAAACAAAAATATCTTGAAGCGAAATCCAAACAACGTGACGATGAAGAACCGTATATAGAATTATCATCAAAAAAGGCTGTCAAACGTGATTCAAATATTATCGGGATTATATCGTTGGTATTGATTTGTGCAGTTTATATTGTGTGTTTGTTTTTGAAATGATTTTTTTATAATAAAGCAACGGCGGTGGTTTAGTTCCACCGCCGTTGTTGTTTATGTTTTTATCAATTAGTCAAGATCAAATCTTTTTGTTACGTGGACTGTTTGACTAATATCTTTGTAGATAGCATCTCCGGCTGCTCTGTAAATTGTGCCGCGTTTTGCTCTGTCGTAAGCCGCAAAGCCGATTGGAGCATAATCTTTCCCGAGTGTACCATCGATACCTTGTTCTCTCATATATCCGAGAATTCTTGCAGCATCATTACTATCTGTATAATTAGGATCTACCGGATCAGTTGGTTCTTCTTCCGGAAAATACGGATAGTATATCAAGTTATTAACACTTTCTGCAACGGTTGGAGTGATTGCATCTTCAACAACATCATAACCGTTAACTTTAGTGTTTAATCTGTGAACATACAGTGTGTCGCTGCAGTTGCTAGCTTCTGTTGAATCAAATGTAGATTGAATCAAGTGACCGATTATAAAGTTACTTAGGTTCAAGTGACCTGTTTCAACATTTTTGATTTCAACCCATTTTGCTTTATCAACAGTAATGTTGTCTGCTTTTGTAGAGTTACCGTTGATTGCAACGAAACCGTTACCGCTTGTAGATGTTGCTATCAAGTTGCCGTTGATAACGTTATCACCAACGAATGTTATATCATTATCAGCTGTAAGGTGAATATTTTTACCTTTCATAACTTCTGTATCAGCTTTGATAGAATCAACAGTGATGTTACCGTCGATAGTTTTGATGTGAGCGGTATTGCCTGCACGAATAGCTAATTTAGCGCTTTGAGTTTCGTTCAGATTAATGTCACCTTTTGTAACGTAGTTAACATCGTGACCTGCTTCTGCATCAAGTTTTCCTTCGATATCGTTTAAGATAAAGTTAACATCATGACCAGCTTTTAAGTCAGCAGTGCTGCCATATTTAGATGCTGTTGTCGTAACATCACCTGTTTTAGCGTTCATAACGGCTTTACCCTTAACATCAATGTCCGTTACCGTTACGTTCATTCCTGCATTTGCCGTAAAGTCTCCGCCAATAGTTGTAGATGTTCCAAATGGACCATTTGCATCAATATTGAATGATATATCTTTATCAGATGTAATCATTGCATCTTGATCTGCTGAACCACCTTTAAATGTAAGGTTTTCTTTAGAATATGCAATCAAGTTGCCATCTGCGAATTCAGGGAAGTATTTACCGGTTCCGTCTTTTGCGGTTGCTGTAATAGTTCCGCCGATTATGGTAGAGTTTTCACATCTTTCAGGATTAGCCCAAATACCTGCTTTATCCCCTGTGGTATACCCAATAATAATGTGTCCCATTTCTCCTTTACCACTGGTATTACCTGCAAGAATAGCATTGCCTACTACAGAACCACCATCAAGGTGAATGTATCCTGTTTCTGATGACGCATCTAAATTCCCGCCAACATTAGTGTCTTTCATGAAGAACATTTTGTAATAAGCATCACTATCATCTCTTCCTTCAAAATTGCCGTCTTGATTTGTACCTGCGACAGCTTTTACATCATTCTTGATGTCAGAATATCCAATTTTTAGCTCATACCCTGCATTTGCGGTGAGATTATTTGTAGTCAGTTTATAAATTCTTTGACAATATTCAGTATTAACCGTTGTATCTCCGTCAACAGTTGAGTTGTATAATCTAACTTCATTCCCCGCATTGATGTCTAAGTTCCCGCCAACTGTTGTTGAGGTTTTCATTATACCATCATTACCATAGTTTACAAAAACCTTTCCATCAGATTTAATCATTGCATCTTGATCTACAGAACCACCCTTGAAAGTAAGGTCTCCTTCAGAATAAGCAATCAAGTTGCCATCTGCGAATGTAGGGAAGTATTTACCGGTTCCGTCTTTTGCGGTTGCTGTAATAGTTCCGCCGATTATGGTAGAGTTTTCACATCTTTCAGGATTAGCCCAAATACCTGCTTTATCCCCTGTGGTATACCCAATAATAATGTGTCCCATTTCTCCTTTACCACTGGTATTACCTGCAAGAATAGCATTGCCTACTACAGAACCACCATCAAGGTGAATGTATCCTGTTTCTGATGACGCATCTAAATTCCCGCCAACATTAGTGTCTTTCATGAAGAACATTTTGTAATAAGCATCACTATCATCTCTTCCTTCAAAATTGCCGTCTTGATTTGTACCTGCGACAGCTTTTACATCATTCTTGATGTCAGAATATCCAATTTTTAGCTCATACCCTGCATTTGCGGTGAGATTATTTGTAGTCAGTTTATAAATTCTTTGACAATATTCATTATTAGTAGTCGTATTTCCTTTAACTGTTGTATTGTATAATCTTATTTCGCGAGCCGAGTTTATATCTAAGTTGCCGTTGACAACTGTTGAGTCGCCAATAATATTCCCTTTTGCGGTTGAATTTATTTTTACATCATTACCTGTAATTTTTGTGTCTTTTGCTGTAAATGTAGAATTTTGAATCCTTACATTACCAGCATCATTTGCTGTATTCATATCACCGGCTTTAAGTGTAATAGTTCCGGTACCGTCTTTTGCTTTGAGTGATGAATTCGCAATGTTAATAGAGTATCCGGAAGGTAGCGTTGCACCGTTATGATTTGCAATAAAGTTTGCACCGTCAGAGGTTGTGAATGAAATATTACCGCTTGATGTAATATCTGAACCGTTAATAACATTTATACCCTTCGCAATAATATTAATATCCGCACCTGTGATGTTACCTGCATTTAATGAAATTACACTGTATGCATTATCTTTGAATGCTGAATTTGTGAGTAAACCATTAATGTTCAACTTGCCGTCGTCAGTGAATGTCGCTTCTTTGTTGTACATATCTTGTGTTGTCAAAATCAAAGCGCCTAAGGTATTAATAGAACCGCCTGCAGTCATCAACATCCCGTTAGGGTTTGATATAATGATTGTACCTTGTCCACCGGTAATTTGACCTGCGATAGTTGACATACCGTGAAGCACATTATTCAAAACTGCAAAACTTCCATTGTTAAAGGTTAATGTTTGACCGTTACCGACATTGAAGTGTCCCCAGTCAATAACCGTATCTTTTCCAAATTCTAAAGTAGCATTGTTAGAACCGGCTCCTGTAATTCCTGTTAAACCATCTGTAGCTTGTTCGATATCAGCTCCGGCACCGCCCCCGACTCCCGGTAAAACTTCAGTCCCATCGAATGAGCCTGCCAGAGACATTTGCAAGCTAAAAAATGATAAACATAAAATACTTGCTGTCAATTTTTTACATAGTTTGTACATTTTCACGTCCTTTTATTATTAATTACTAAAGTTACCTACATATATTATGCTTGGTTGATTATCCTACACTAATCACTCATAATTATTCTAGCATGTAAAAATTCCTGATAATTTTTTTTTGATATCACATGTAATGTTTTTTACAAAATTTTACAATGATATTGATGTTTTATTGTAAAAAATAAAAGAGTAATTGGCGTTATACCAATTACTCTTTTATTTTTTCTATGAATTTAAGAGTTTATTTTACGCAAAAAAAGTTCCATTATTAATTGCACCATTATCAAATAATGCAAAATCGTCCACACCGGCACCGTCTCCAGAAGGACGTCCTGCACCTGATGTAGCTTTCAAGCTTCTAGGATTTTCCATTTTTATCATTGCTTTGTTTTGAGCTGCAAGAGCTTCTGCACCGCTTGTTTTCTTAGCTGCAGGTTTTGTTACAGCTACTGCCTTTTGTGCAACTGTTTTTGCGGTTTTTGCTGTTTTGTTTATGCCTAATGCGGCTGTAATTGAACTAAGTTTCATATTAGTGTTCCTCCTATTTATAAATTATATTCTCATTATATTCGCTAGTCCCAGAGCGACTTAGAAGTAGGCAAGCCCCCTTCAGAAACATTACTGTCCCAAGCATTATACCAACTGCTACTTTTCTTTGTAAAGTCATCATCACCGGCACCGTCTAAAGGAGGACGTCCTGCACCTGATGTAGCTACAAATTTATTTCTATTTATTTTGATAACTGTAGCTTCCGGTTTTTGGTATGCACTGTGAACCATTGCACGACCTTGGTTTGCTAACGCTTCCGCTCCGTTTGTGTTATTAGCAGCAGGCTTTGTTACTACTGTAGCTTTTTTTGTAACTGCTTCCGCTACTTTATTTGTGTTTTTACTAAACATACTTTTTATTGTGTTAATTTTTAACATTTTACCTTCCCCTATAAGTCTTACCTGTTAAAATAATACCCAAACAAAATACAATTTGCTAGTAATAAGTGTGGAATTTAACAATTCTTAATATCACTTATCACTTAAAGTTAAATTATAAGTATTGTATTAATATCGTAGATAAAACAGGGAACAAAGACAATACTACAAGTACATTAGTTATGCCATACTGTTGAGCGGTCAAGCCTATAAATGACAGCAATATAGCAACAACTCCCCACGCAAATCCGTTCATAAAACCTGCAACAACACTTTTGTACTTAGGCAAAATTGTTTGCCCCATAACCATTGTTACAGGTTGAGCAAGCATGGTTGTAAATCCGATAAGCGCAAAAATTATTATTGAAAATATCGGGTGATGTTTATATGTTACAGAAAAAATTATTATCATCGGCAGAGTCGCTGTCATTGAAAAATACAACAAGTTTTTTGTCCCTGCCCAAAGTTCTATTTTATGACTCCATAACGACCCGAAACCGCCCGCAATGATGAATAAAAATAATGCCGTACCGATATAAAAAGGTGTGTATCCCATATCCTTCCATAAGAACGGTAAAAGAGTACAAAAACTTGTAGTGACAAGTGATTTCATCATTGAGATTATCATAAGATAGTTCATCTTTTTGTTAGTTAAAATAGTGCAAAATGTTTCTTTAAAAGATTTGTATTCGGGTTTTTTCTCTATTTTTGAAAGTTTAGGGACAAAGAAAAACATTGTGCTTGCAAGGAATATCCCAATGACGGATATTACAGGCATGTTTGTCATGCCTAAGTATTGAGTTACAAAAGCTGCAATCAAAGGCCCGAAAGAAAAGCCTAATGACCCCATGCTTATAAAGAAACCCATATCATCTGCACAGGTATTGTTTGCCGTACCGAATTTGTTCACAAACCCACTTGATTGCGGATGATAAAAACTGCTTCCCAAACTCCCCAGTATCATAAATAATATTAGCATTCCAACAGTCGTTGATACCGGTGTCAGAGGTATAAATATCGAACTCAGAATTAACCCCCAAAATATAAATACCCGTTTTAGAATATTATCGGCAAAGAATCCGAAAATAGGTTGTAATAACGACGAAAATATGTTGGAAATACTGATTACAACGGTTGCCATTGCCATCGTAATTCCCAATTTTGCCGCAATAAAAGGCATAATCGGATTAAGAATCCCGGTATATACATCGTTAACAAAGTGTCCCGCAGAAAGCCACAGAATAGCACGTTTATTTTTGTTCATAACAATAAATTCCTAAAACTTGAGCAATATTTTTATTGTATCTTTCGCCTTGTTAGCTTCAAACCCTTCTATTGCATCATCAACCGAATATGTTTTAGAAATAAACGATTTAAAATCTATGCGGTTATTTTTCAGAAGTCTTAATGCAGGTGCAAACTGTCCGCATCTTGAACCTAAAACGGTTATTTCGTTAATAACAATCGGTGCAAGATTTAATTCTTTACCCGTTGCAATCGTACTTTTTAGAACAAGCACCCCTCTCGGTTTAACAAGGTTTAATGAGGTTTCAAATCCCGAAACTGAGCCTGTTGCTTCAACTACAACATCAAAATTGTTTGTAACTTTTAAATCCTCAAGAAGCATAGTTTGTACCCCTTGAGCTTTTGCAATATCCAGTTTGTTCTGATGCTTTCCGATAAGTGTAACATCAAGGTTTTGAGCATTCAAAGTAAGTGCGGTTGTAAGCCCTAATTTGCCATCGCCTAATACTACAACTTTTTGAGTAGGTTCAATGTGTAACTGCTCGGTAATTTCGCATGCTGCTGCAAGCGGTTCTACAAATACTGCCTGCTCATCCGTAACATTATCGGGAACTTCAAACAAAACATTAACCGGCATTGTTACGTATTCTGCAAAACATCCGTCTTTTCTCCATATCCCGAGAGTATGCCTTTCGGGACAGTGTCTGTAATTTTTTACTGCACACCAAGGACATTCAGGGTCGTCGCATCCGTAACTTATTTCAGCAACAACTCTTTTGCCTATCCATGATTTGTCGCCTTCGTTCACATCCTCAACAACTCCGACGAATTCATGCCCGAGAATTCCGTTGTATCCCATATAACCTTTTGTTATTTCCGCATCAGTATTACAAATACCTGCAAGCGAAACTTTTATCAATGCCTCTCCCTTTTGAGGAACAGGTTTTTTATAATCGGTTTTTAAAATTAAACCTTCTTTATCATTAAAAACGACTGCTTTCATAATCTGTATACTCCTTCTTCTTTTGTTTAAATTGTAATGCAACCCTGACAAAATGTCTAATGGCATGTTTTCTACTCCAAATTGCGTAATTTTTTGTTAATTCAATAAAGTTTTAATTATTTGGTTCGTTCGACAATAATAAGAATAATTATATATTGGAGCATAATCAATGGATATTTTTGCAATTATAGGTATGGTTTTAGGCGTAGGGTTCATACTTACGGGACAAGCAATGGAAGGCGGTAATATTGGTCAGTTGTTACAAATTACTGCGGCTTTTATCGTACTTGGCGGTACATCAGGTGCCGTATTCTTGAGTTTTCCGCCTGAAGTTTTAAAAGATGCGGTTGGGCTGTTTAAAGATGTATTGATGCCACCAAAAGTAGATTTGGATGCTTTAATTTCAGAAATAGTCGCATTTGCAACAAAAGCAAGAAAAGAGGGTGCAATAGCACTTGAAAAAGAAGCTGTAAACGCATCTGATCCGTTGTTACGTTTCGGGCTTGAAATAGTTGCAGACGGTACCGACCCGACATTGGTCAGAGCTATGCTTGAAAACCAACTTGAACAGCTTGAAGGAAAAGTTATGGGTGCTGCAAAAGTTTATGAAGCATTCGGCGGTTTCTCTCCGACACTTGGTATTATCGGTGCGGTTATGGGGTTGATTCAGGTTATGCAAAACCTCTCCGATCCGTCTAAACTGGGCGAAGGTATAGCAGTTGCTTTCGTTGCAACAATCTATGGTTTGATGGCTGCTAACTTATACATGTTACCTTGCTTTAACAGAATTAAAAATATATATGGTAAAGTATTCTTAAGTAAGAATGTGATAATAGAAGGTGTTCTGGCTATCCAAGCGGGAGAAAGCCCGACTCTGATAAGCAGAAAGCTCGGTTCGTTCATTCTGGGCGCATCATTAAGTAAAGAAGAAAAGGCGCAATAATGGCAAAAAAACAAAAAGCACCTGAACATGAAAACCTTGAACGTTGGCTGGTATCTTATGCCGACTTTATAACTTTGCTTTTTGCAACTTTTGTTGTGTTGTACGCTTTGGCTCAAACTGATGTTTCGGAATTAAGCAAAATAGATGAATCTTTACAGAAAGCATTTTCAAAAGTGTCTATTATGCAAGGAAATGACGGTGTAATGGACTCGGGACAGAGTATTTTGGAAGGTGGTGCAGGAAACGGCTTTATTCAAGAATTGATGGCGGAATATATCAGTCCGAAATATGAGTCAAAGGCTTTTGAAGATATTGAAAAATCAATAGAAAACATGAAAAAAGACGGTGCAATTGAAGGTGTTGATGCGCAAATTACCGATCAAGGTTTGTTAATAACTTTTGATGAAAAATACTTATTTGCATCCGGTTCTGCGGAACTAAGTGCAGCAGCACGAAGTTTAGTTGATAAAATAGGTGTACTTATTTATGAAAAATTCGTAATGCACTGTATAAGAATAGAAGGTCATACCGACAGCTGCCCGATTGCATCCGCAAAATATCCTTCCAACTGGGAGCTTTCAAGCGCACGGGCATGTACGATTGTAAGGTATTTTATTGCAAGGTTTAAATTTAATCCTGCTCTTTTCTCTGCCGTAGGGTATGCGGATACTCGTCCTGCAGGCGGAGGAAAAGTTAAAAGAAATGCACAAAAAGACAGACGAGTAGAAATACTTATCTTAAAAAATAAATTCAGTGCTTTAGAAAAAGCGCAAAACCCTATTCTCAATATGTCAAAGGAAGAACAAATAAAACTTCAATCAGAAAGAAAAGAACTTGTATCTTCCGTAAAATCAGAAAATAATATATCACCTGCAGCACAAGCATTGTTGAGAGGTGCTCATTCCGAAAAGAAACGTGTAATTGATATGAGAAATTATGCGGAATCAAAAGGTATTACGCTTGATAATAAAGAATTGTACAATCGTATAGGTGTTCCTAAGTATGATATGAAGGATAAGAGCGTAGAAAAACAGTTGGAAAATAACGAAGAATCGTAGAATATGTTAGAGTACTATATAGGTTTATCATTGGCACCTGCTGCCACCATAGAAACGGGTATTGCGGTATTAGATAAAAATAATACGCTTATTCTGGTTGATAAATTTTTTACAATGAAAGATGTGCAACATTTCTTTGATAATTATTCCTCATTAAAAGTTTCTAAAATATGCGTGTCTCTGCCTTGGGATAATACTCTTATGACAGGAAAATGGCGGATTCTATCAAAACCGTACCAGTTTATAAATACTCAAAATAAACACGAATTTATTAATGTTGATAACTGGACTCAACGCTTCTCAACAAGAGGATGTGATTATTTTACTTCTCTTGCTGATAACGGAGTTGATATTACAAGATATGATTTGTACTTATCAAAACTTAAATTGAATTTGAACTCGAATTTCAAACAACGTTCACCTGCGGATTGTAAATTCTTACAAAACATTCTCAGAAACGAATACGGATTTTATGATATTCCAACCAATATGATGCCGGCGGGCGCCCTGGAAGCAATTATAGGTGCGTTAGTTGCTCGAGAAAGAGCAAATAATAATTCGGAAGTTTTGTATAATTTTAAAGGACTTGAGGTTGTAAACGTGCTTGACTCTCATTCCGTTTATAAAGCGCCTTTAGCCCCAATAGAGTAAGGTTCGGGTTTATGTAATCAAATTTACGACACATGTATTGTGCAACAAGTTTGCAGTTCCCGCCTGTTGCAACAATCGTGGCTCTTTCTCCAAGCTCGGTTTCACATTGAGAAACTAAACCTTCAACCATACACGCAGTACCTCGTATAACCCCCGATAAAATCGCATCAAGAGTGTTATCTCCGATTGCAGTTTCCGATACAGCCGCATCAAGTTTAGGGAGTTTTGATGTAGCTTTGCTTAGTGATGTAAGTTGTGTATTTATTCCGGGTGCTATTACACCTCCGATAAATTCACCTTTTGAATTGACAATATCAAACGTGTTTGCAGTCCCGAAATCCACAACAATTGCAGGCAGTTTGTACATCTCAAACGCCGCAATCCCGTTTGCAATTCTGTCTGCACCGATTTCGTTGTTGTCTTTCAGCCTGAGTTTTATTCCGATATCCAAATTCGGATTGAGAATAAGTGATTGAACATTATATACCGATTTAACCGCCTCGTACAAAACTTTATCCAGACCGTTCACGACGGATGCAATTATACAACCGTCAATGTTTTGTTCTCCAATAGTGTCGGATAACAGTTTTGAATACTTGTCGCTTGAATAGTGAATATCCGAAGGGATTCTTTTTACTCCCGTCAAATCCTCACCGTCAAACAAGCCGACAGTTATGCTCGTGTTGCCTATATCAAGTGTCAGTAACATACAACGCCCCTTTACGGGTACTATTGTATATCAAATATCACCGAAGTAAAGAAACTATTGATTGAATGCTGATGATGAGCCAGAATCTTTTGCAACTTGTTGAGGATTAGTAATTCCTTGTGCCAAGAAGTTACCAATTTGATTTCCTGCATTAATAAATTTTCTTATCGGATCATCTTCTTCCTGTTTTCTATTTATTGTGCCGAGATTATAATCAACAAAGTTATTATTAACCTTAGGGCCTGCATTTTGAACTCCGCCATCTCTCATATTGTATCCTCCATATAAAAGTGTACATATATATAAAGTATATAAAGAATAAATAATTGCCTTTTTTAAAGAAATTTGTTTACAAAATTTAATATATGTATAAAAGGAGTTCAGTAGATAATGTCTTGACTTTCAAGACATTATCTACGGCTTGGATGACACCAAATAAATATAATTCCAAATTGTTTAGAATTTTCAAAATCCAAACAAAATAAAAACCGCCGTAGGCGGTGTTGTAATTATAGGGAAAATTATGTTATAAAACATTTCTTTTACAACGTTATGAGAACAATTTATACGTTCTGTCTACGTTGTCTTTTGCGACTGTTTTCAAGGTGTCCATTTCTGTCTTGATTGCGTTTCTCTCTTGTTCCAGTGCCGCAAGGTCAGTATCAAATTTTTTATCTTTATTGTTGATTTTTCTCATATCTGCTTCGTACTTAGCTTCAGCTTTTTTGAGGTCAAGTTCATCGGTAACCTCTTGTAAGCCTGTATCCGTTGCAACATTCACTTCGTAAGAATTTGGTGCATTACCCTTGATAAGTGTATCTATTAGGACGCCATCATTAAATGTTGTTACTGCTTTATTTTCTTTATCAAGAAGTTTTACAAGTACAATATATCCTTCACTGATAAAATTCGTAACGGCTTCAGTATCGGTTCCAACCGCACCATCTTTTACAATATCGGGCTGAAGCGCCTCAACTGCAGCCTTAAAAGTCTTATATACCGTACCTTTATTATCTCCGACAGCAAGTTCAAAGGAATAACCCGCATCTTCTAATTTTTTTGCCGTTACATCCTCAAATGCAGTACTTCCATCCGCATTGATATATTTTTGTTGCATTTTAGTTTTATTCAGAGCATCTTCATATTCCTGATAAACGTGAGCAGATTCATTCGCCATTTGGAGTTTTTGGGCTTCAAGATTTTGAGCCTTATACTCAATGTCGTGCATTCGAGCCGTTAAATTTAATAATCTTGCTTGTGATGCGGCTAAACCCATTTCTTACTCCTTTTCCAGTTCGTATTTTTCTTTACGGCATAATCTCATCAAAACTTTAGCTTTTATTTCAAAATCTTAACATATTGTTACAATTAGGGGTTAGATTTGTGATATAATCGGAATATGAGCAGGAAACCAATAGTAGCAATAGTTGGTAGACCGAATGTGGGCAAATCTACATTCGTCAATCGTCTTGTGGGGAATCGTCAGTCAATTGTTGACGATTTGCCGGGGGTTACACGTGACCGTATTTATTTTGATGTTGAATGGCTGCACAAGAATTTTACTGTGATTGATACGGGCGGGATTATTCCGGGCGATGAAGACGATATAATGGTTTCTATATATGACCAAGCACAAATAGCCTGCAACGAAGCCGATAAGATAATATTTATTGTTGACGGAAAATCAGGAATAAATCCTGTTGATTATGATATTGCAAATATTTTAAGACAATCGGGTAAACCTGTTTTTCTTGCCGTAAATAAAATTGATTCGCATGAAGCATTGCTTATGACCGCTGATTTTTATGCGCTTTCTCTTGGTGAACCTATTGCGATATCGGCTTTACACGGTTCGGGCGGTGTCGGTGATTTACTTGACTTGGTTACGGAGGATTTTCTTGCTGATGAGGATAAGCCGGAGGAAGATAAAACAATAAAGATTGCAATAGTCGGACGACCTAATGCAGGCAAATCTTCCATAGTGAATTCCTTGTTGGGCGAAAAGCGTGTAATAGTTTCCGATGTGTCAGGTACTACTCGTGACAGCATAGACAGTAAGTTAAATTTTGAAGGACAAGAGTTTGTTATTATTGATACCGCAGGTATCAGAAAAAAAGCTAAAGTTACATACGGTGTGGAAAAGTTTGCCGTAGACAGAGCAATACGTTCAATCAGAGAGTGTGATGTCGCACTTCTTGTTATTGATGCTCAAGAAGGAATTTCCGACCAGGATAAAAAAATTGCATCCATTATAACAGAAGCAGGAAAAGGAATGGTTATTGCAATCAATAAATGGGATTTGATTGAAAACAAAAAATCTAATACCATCAATAAATTTGAAAAAGATTTAATTAACGAAATTCCGTTTTTAGACTATGTTCCTAAAATATACGTTAGTGCATTAACGCATCAAAGATTGAATCAAATATTTACAAAAGCTGTCGAGGTTTATGAACAGGCAACAAAACGTGTTGCAACAGGTTTGTTAAACAAAGTTATCAATGAAGCGTACGTTATGAACCCTCCTCAAAGTGTTAAAAACAAGCGTTTAAGAATACTTTACACTACACAGGTCGGAGTGCAGCCGCCAACTTTTGTCCTCTTTGCCAATAATGCAACTTTGATGAAAGACCATTATAAACGTTATATTGAAAACAAACTGCGTGAAGCGTTTGGTTTCTTCGGTACCCCGATTAGAATATCATTGAGAGAACGTTCTAATAAAAATAATAAATAATGTACATTTATCTAAGTGTTCTATATCAGGGCTATACTGTTTGTATATATATGTAAATATTTAATTGTAAATCAATTATAGGCATGATACTATACTATCAGTTAAATTAAAGGAGTGTAGAATGCTAGATTTTTTATTTAAGAAGGATGTAAGAGCCAACAATTCTCAAGAGTTGAATGATTTTTATTCAAAACTCAAAGAAAAATACAGTTTTGATACAATATCAGAAGACAGAAAAAATGTTTTAAAAGAGTTGATGGATAATTACGGGTATATTCCGTATTCTTATGCAAAAGCTTTATCGGAACTTACGGATTCGGAAGTCTTATATTCTCTTGAATACAAATGGAAAGCGAACAATGTTCTGGATTTGAACGGGAAATTTGTTTTTGCGAACCCAAGCGTTCTTGCTCGTAACAATGTGACTAATTCTGACTGGATAAAAAGAGAAGGTCATAATATAAAATTAATTAACCTTGCAGGACTTGGCAACGGTAATGAATCGGAAACCGCAGGAAAGTTTATGGATTGGATGCGTCAGCTTGCAATTCTGCCGACTGGAAATATTTCGGAAGGTATTTTTAATACAACTATTTATTTGATACCTTTTCATCCGAGAGAATTCGGTTGTGCGTATTTGCCGACGTCTTCCGCAGTAAGTCCTAATCTGGAAGATAAAGAGCTTACTGAATTAACAGGGCATAATGTTGAACAACAGGTAAAAGATTTCATTACTCTTGCTCAACTTGCAGGGCACCCTGTTATATATGATATTCTTCCTCAGACAGGAAGATATTCCAAAGCTGTACTTTCACATCCGTATATTGCAAGATGGTTTGACATTAACGGATTAATTGAAGAGTTGGAAAAATCACTCGATAAAGTTTGTTTAGAATTAAAAGATGTGAATCGTGACGATTTAGAGATTGTTAAAAACATCTATAAACAGTCTTTACGCAGCAGTACGGGAAGTTTAACGGACTATTATCAGGAAATTTATAACAAAATTGATGACTTGATGTTGCCTGAAAAGAAATTTTTATCGGAATCTATGCTTGAACGCTCTATTCAAGATAAACTTCATAAAAAGGCGCGAGTATTAATATCTTCTGTTGTAGGTAATCACAAGCATATGGAAGAAACTGATATTACAAATCAAGGTGAAGTCATACAACTTCTTATAAATGAAGGTATGTGGCCTGCACCGGGTGGAGCTTGGTGTTCAGCAGGTGTGCCTGTGTTTGACAAGATGAGTGATTGCGGCTCATATCCTGTATTCCGTCATTTTGACTACAAAGATGAGGATGTTTCAGAATTCGCAAATTTAGATTGTCAAACTCCTTACTATTTTGTTTGCCTTGAAAACGGGAAATTTAACAATGATGTTGTGAATTATTTCATTAATTCAATGAAGAAATTGCAAAAGGATTATAATTTTGACGGGTTCCGTGTTGACCATATTGACCACATTGTTGATAATGTGTCTGAAAAAGACGGAAATCCTATCAGTTACAGAGCACCAAGAAAAGTGTTGGGTATGCTTAATTCGGAAATGAAGGAGCATGTTCTTTATTTCGCAACTCTTGCCGAGTATATGCTTTGGGATAACTATTTGAAGGAATACCACGAGGATATGGGGTTTGATTTGTTGTGGGGTAATGATATTGTTTCTCAAAGCTTCAAAAATCCACAAACAATTGCCGATGACAATACCCAATTATCAAATTATAATTTGGAATCTTCTAAGAAGTCACCTTTGTCAATCTTGAAAACGTATAATAATCAAGACGGTGAATTTGAAGCTATTGACAGATATCCGGGACAATTAGGATTTGAAGGTGCGATATTTAAGTGGTTTAAATACAAATTCTTGCCGGGTGGTAAGAATGCTCAAAGACCTGTTCTGTATATTGACGGGGATGAATCGTTTACTAAAACAGGTATTGAAAAAGTTATCGGAAACGAAATTTCAATGGTTCGTGAACGTAATGATGAGTTTTATGCTCTTTTTGATGCAATTGACAGATTTGTCAAAAATAACGATATTATCGTGAACGGTGAAGCTCATGTCGTAAGACAGGATGATGACGGATTTACCGTATGGCAAGTATCTAAAGAGGGTGTTAAGAATGCAATTCTTGTAGTTGCAAATAATTTGGCACCAACAGAAAAAGTGCTTGTGGAAGATAACGGAAAATCCTATACCGAATTACGTGAAGGGTGGGAAGTATTCGACAAAAATATAACATTGCCATGTGATTACGAAATAGTATCGGAATACAGATTTAACGGTACGGATTTCGTGGAAGAAAAATTAGCAATGCCTTTGACTGAGTTGTCGATAGGTAAGTTGATGCCTTCCGAATACAAAATATATTTGTTGAATAAGTAAGATTATGGAATCATTATCAGAATTTGTAAATACAAGACGAGAAAAGTTAGGTATGTCCTCTATCGGTTTGGCAAAACGAAGCGGGATTGATATATCTTTAATTGAGGATATTGAATCAGGGAAAGAATTGTTTCTTCCTGTTACTGTTCGCCAAAAACTCGCTAAAGCTTTAAAATGTCAGGCTTCTGATATTCAGGCTTATGAGAGGACGTATGATACCAAAATTTTATCGGATGATACAATTTCCGATATAAAGCAAAGAATTTTGAACGGAGAAGAAGAAATTCATTGTCCTATGTGCGGTTCTCTTTTGGTTACCAGAATTGCAGAGATGTATGATTTGGAAGACCATTTAATGCTTCATCCGAAAGCACATTGTTCAAAATGTGTTTTTCAGATTAAAGACTAGTTTACACAGGTGGCTTAATTGATTATAATAGTCTTATGAGCAGAGAGATGTATACGGATTTGAATATTTCGGACGGTGTTCGTGAAGCGATTGATAAAGTCAATGATATTCTTTGTCATCAGAATTTGAATTCTCAAAATCTCAAGAATTTAATATCCTTGTATGAAAAACTTTTTACTCTGACAAATGATATTAAATACAAAAAGAATATTGCTGATATTTATTACTTTTATTTTAACAGCAAGGATAAGGCTCTTGCTGCTTATCTTGAGTACGTTGCAAAAGTTCATAATGACAGTTCCGTGTACCATATTATTGCATCTGTTTATAAGTCACAAAAAGATAATGTTAATTATAAAAGATATTTGGATATGGCATTTAATTCGTCTTTTGCCAAAGTCTCAGAGCCGATACCGAACTCGGATGAGATCGGAAGAGCACACGTCTGAACTCCAGT
>CAMDZX010000016.1 GCA_945910925.1 uncultured bacterium
CTAAAACTTGAGCCGGAAAATTATGATATTGTTTTTGAATATGCTAATTTCTTATACAGTATTACAAAATACGAAGAAGCAGACAAATACTATGAAAAGGCATTATCAATAAAGAATGATGTTATTGCTCAAACACTCCGTGCAATGAATAAAATAGAGTTAAATGAATTGGATAAAGCAAAAGAACTTATTGATGCTGCACTAAAACAAGAACCGCACCATGAGTATATTCAGTTTATGGCAGGAAGAATTTATTTTTCGCTTAAAGAGTACGAAACCGCGAAACGTTTTCTCATACATTCAATAGAACAAAACCCGGATGTTGAATCAAAAAATCTTCTTGCTTTGACATACTTTGGATTAGAAGAATACAAAAATGCAAATAATATTTTTGAAAATCTTCTGAGTACAAACCCTGATAATATTTCATTGTTGTACAATTCTGCACAATGCTATGAAAAACTTGAAGAAAACGACAAAGCTCTCGAAAAACTGTACAAACTCACAGACATCTTCCCTGAACACGAAGAAGCACAAGAAATGATTAGACGACTGTCATAAAGTAAGTGAATTTACCAAAAATCCCTTCCTATATTCATCCCTATGATTTGATATAGTTTTTCAAATTTGTTGAGATATTCTTGTTCTTACAAAGTTTTTTAAGTTTTGAAATTGCTCTGTTTTCAATTTGTCTGATACGTTCACGTGAAACATTATAAATAGAGCCAATTTCTTCAAGAGTCTTTTTGTTACCGTCATTATCAAGTCCATAACGCAAAATCAATATATCCCGTTCCTTCGGACTTAATTGGTCAAGAATTTGGCGGGTATCTTCAAGCAAATTCTCATCAGAAACCCTTGAATCAGGTGACATCGTAGATTCATCCACAATATAATCTATTATTTTATTTGCGTCATCCTTTTGATTTGTCGGAGTATCAATACTGATTGTAGATTGAGCGGATTTGATAATTGAATTCATTTTCTTAAGGCTCATGCCCAAACTGTCTGCAACTTCTTGTTTTGTAGGCACTCTGCCAAGTTTTGTTGTCAAATCTATTGTTTCTTTTTTAATTTTGGTTAATGAATCAATCATATGAATAGGAAGTCTTATAATCCTTGCCTTATCGGCAATCGCACGGGTGATAGATTGTTGTATCCACCATGTAGCATAAGTAGAGAACTTATATCCTTTTGTATAATCAAATTTTTCCGTTGCTCTGATAAGTCCCATATTGCCTTCTTGTATCAAATCAAGGAAAGAAAGCCCACGTCCTATGTATTTTTTTGCAATACTTACAACAAGACGTAAATTTGCATTAATTAAAATTTTTCTTGATAAATGACAATTTTCATCTTTTATTTTTCGTGCAATCTCGTGTTCTTCTTCTGTGGATAAAAGCGGAATTTTACCTATTTGTTGAAGATATATTTTAACTGAATCATCAGAATTAACTATTGATAAATTTTCAGACGTTTTTGGTTCTTCTATAATAACCGAATCCGAATCCAGTTTTTCAAAATCAACACCTTCATCAGAGATTTCACCAAAGCTTAAGTCAATTTTTTCCATATTATCTGTATTCATAGGTTATTCCCCTTCTACTTGTTTTTTTGAATTCTTTGTCTAACGGATTCAAATACTATAATAGCTGTTGCCGCCGAAACATTCAAGGAATTAAAATCTTTTAACATTGGAATTTTTACCTGATAATCCGACATCTTTAACAAAGATTTTGAAACCCCTGCATGCTCTGCACCCATAATCAATGCAAAATTCATATCACAGTAATTGATATCATAACAAGTATCTTTCGAATCTGCCTCCGTTGCTATTACCCACCAGTTGTGTTTTTGTAATTTTTGAATTGAGGAGGACAGGCTATTTACTTTTATAATAGGAATATGATTTACAGCCCCCGCTGAGGTTTTCTCAACAACAGATGTTATCGGAGAATTTCTGCGGGAAGGTATCATAATTCCATCAATACCTGCACAGACACATGTTCTTATAATTGCGCCGATATTGTGAACATCTTCAACTCCGTCTAATACTACAAGCGAAGCATTTTCAGGATGCGTCTCAATAAATTCATCAAAATCCGTATATTTTATCGGAGAAACCAAAGCAATTACACCTTGATGGTTGTATTCTGCATAGTTTGAAAACTTATCCTTACCGACAAATTGGTATACAATTCCGCTAGCTTGCGCCAATTCTTTTATCTTATCGATTTTTGTATCGGTATGAATATTTTTGGATATTAATATCTTATTTATTTCTCGATTTCCGGAATTTAATGCTTCTATTACCGCATTTTTTCCGTATATAAAATCCGTTGTATTTTCCATAAACCACCTGTTTATTGTGAAACCTGAAGCATACGCTCTATACATCCCAGAGCTTTTTGAGAAATTTCACTATCTAAAGTAACTTCATATTTTTCATCAGTCAGAGCTTTTAAAATATCTTCCAATCTGTTCGTTTTCATACTCGGACAAATCATGTCTTCTTTTATTAAATAAAACTTCTTTCCTGCATAATCACGTCTTAATCTATCTACAACACCCTTTTCCGTTACAATAATAAATTCATCTTCTTGAGGATTATTTGCAACGTATTTCATTATACCGGTTGTACTTCCTACATAATCAGAAAGAAGTGTAACTTCACTTTTACATTCAGGATGTGTTAAAACTTTTGCGTTAGGATGCAGAGATTTTGCAACCTTAACATCGTTTGCAGAAACTTTATTATGTATCGGACAACACCCGTCATACGTAATAACCTTTACTCCGCTAAGTTGCGCTTCTACCCATTTGCCCAAATACTGGTCAGGGAGAAATAAAACCTTGTCAGAATTGAGGCTTTCTACTATTTTTACGGCATTAGAACTTGTGCAACAAATGTCACATTCTGATTTTACCTCTGCTGTTGAATTAATGTAGCATACAACTGGAATATTCGGATATTTTGATTTAAATTCTCTTAATTGAGCAAGATTAATCATATCCGCCATATCACAACCGCAATCAAGAGTAGGGATTAGAACCTTTTTGTCAGGAGATATAATCTTTGCAGTTTGCGCCATAAAAGTTACACCCGCAAATACAATAATATCCGCATCTGACTTTGCGGCTTGTTGACTAAGATAGAGAGAATCACCGACAAAATCCGCAACATCATCAATTTCGGCATTCTGATAGCAATGCGCAAGAATAACGGCATTCTTTTCTTTTTTAAGATTAATTATTTGTTCTCTAATATCCATATTTACTACATTGTATAACAAAAAGAAGAATACTGTATAGTTTGATTTTTTAAAATCTTTGTTAAGAATTGTAAACATGCCTAAAAACCATGGCAATTCATGGTTTCAGAAATACTTTATATACATGTAAAGGTTATTTAAAACAATTAGTTAGGTTAAAAAAAAGGATTGTAAAATACTTATAGTTTTACAGTTCAAAACAGAAAAAAGGTATAAGGTTAGGTAGGTCTATTATGGGTATGCTATTAATGATGTTCAGGAAGTTGAACCTGATACAGAGAAGGAATAACATCGAATTTCAATTAACTGACATAAGTCAGCAGTTATTAGATTACCAGAACACATCTTCAGCCTTGTCTAACGATTCTGTTTCAATAACTGACCTTGCCTCCGTATCTCCGTCATTATTTGGTCCGACACTTAATCACCTCATGATGGCGCACGGCGCGGCAACACAATATGCTGAGCAATCTATGGCATATATGAACAGTAACAGTATATTCCAGCAATATGGTGATCAGGCTCCGCAAATGCAACAAATTGCGTATATGAAAGCGTATGAAAGTGCAAGAGAACAAATTAAAAAACGTATTATGGCAGAACTGAACCAAAAGGAAAAACAACTGGAAATGAAAAAGACGCGATTAGAAACTCAACTTGCGGCAATAGAAAAAGAAGAAGAAGGTGTTTCACAACGACTTCAAAAAGGCGTTGAACATCAAGTTGCTCATTACGGACTGGGTTAAACATCGCCTGAATGATACAAGCTGATATGTATCAAACAAAAAATTTAAAACCTAAAATATAACCTAAATAATAACCTATTTTTAGGGAAATTGGTGAAGTGTGTGTAGAAAAATTTAAACACTTTACGGTTTCCCTTTCTTTTGTAACAAATTGTAAACATGCCTGAAAATCATGGCAATTCATGGTTTCAGAAATACTTTATATACATGTAAAGGTTATTTAAAACAATTAGTTAGGTTAAAAAAAAGGATTGTAAAATACTTATAGTTTTACAGTTCAAAACAGAAAAAAGGTATAAGGTTAGGTAGGTCTATTATGGGTATGCTATTAATGATGTTCAGGAAGTTGAACCTGATACAGAGAAGGAATAACATCGAATTTCAATTAACTGACATAAGTCAGCAGTTATTAGATTACCAGAACACATCTTCAGCCTTGTCTAACGATTCTGTTTCAATAACTGACCTTGCCTCCGTATCTCCGTCATTATTTGGTCCGACACTTAATCACCTCATGATGGCGCACGGCGCGGCAACACAATATGCTGAGCAATCTATGGCATATATGAACAGTAACAGTATATTCCAGCAATATGGTGATCAGGCTCCGCAAATGCAACAAATTGCGTATATGAAAGCGTATGAAAGTGCAAGAGAACAAATTAAAAAACGTATTATGGCAGAACTGAACCAAAAGGAAAAACAACTGGAAATGAAAAAGACGCGATTAGAAACTCAACTTGCAGCGATAGAAAAAGAAGAAGAAGGTGTTTCACAACGACTTCAAAAAGGCGTTGAAAACCAAGTTGCTCATTACGGACTGGGTTAAACATCGCCTGAATGATACAAGCTAGAATAATATACCTGCAATTGTTGCTGACATAAAGCAGGTTAATGTTCCACAGATTAAAGCTTTTAATCCAAGTTCTGCAAGGTTTCGTCTTTGATTAGGTGCAAGTTCCCCAATACCGCCTAACTGTGTTGCAATAGAACCTACATTACCAAAACTGCATAGTGCAAAACTTGCAATCAAAAAACCTTTTGGAGATAAAGTGTCCTTTATTGCCGATAAATCAATATATGCAACCATTTCATTTAAAATGACCTTTGTACCCATCAATTGACTAACTGATGTAATATCCTGATTTGGTACGCCCATCAGGTAAGCAAATATCGCGAAGAATTTTCCTAAAATCATTTTCAATGACAGATGTTGTAAATCAAGTCCAAGTACAGGTCCTGTCAAGTGAAAAGCATTATACAAAGCAGAACCGAAATATCCTAAAGTATAATCAATCATTGATACAAGTGCTACAAGAGCAATAAGCATCGCCGTAACATTTATTGCGACCTGCATGCCTTCACTTGCTCCTGATGCGATTGAATCTATTAGATTAACATGTGTTTTTTCAACAGATAACTTAATATTCTCTCCTGTTTCAGGAGTATTATCTTCAGGATACATTATTTTAGAAATAACGAGAACCCCGGGAGCAGCCATAACCGAAGACGCTAATATATACTGTGCCGGAATTCCCATGCCTATATATATCGGCATCATTGCACCTGAAATACAAGCCATGCTTCCCGCCATACATGCCAGCAACTCCGAACGTGTAAGTTTTTCAAGATAAGGTTTAATCATTATTTGGGCAACAATTTGTCCGACAAAAGAGTTTGCAACAGAACAAAGCGCTTCTGCTCCCGACACCTTCATAAGTTTATTCATAGCTTTCCCTAAAAATAAAACAATTCTTTGCATAATACCGTAATAATAGAGAATATTTACAAGTATCATCATAAATATGCAAGATGCGACAAGCTGTAACGCAAAAATTCTGTGTCCTACACCAAATACTGTATCAAAGAGATTGAAGTCTAACAATGCGCCAAATACAAACTGTCCGCCTTCAAAAGCAAAATCAAGCACTTTTTGTATCAAAATGCCGATACCCAAAAACATTTTTTGTCCGAGAGGAACTTTGAAAATAAAAACTGCAAGAGCAATTTGCAACAAAAAACCAATTCCGACAGTTTTGAAATTAATTTTCTTTCGATTATTTGACATCAAGTATGCAACTGCAAAAATAAAAACAATACCTAAAACGCCAAATAATCTATTCATTATATTATCTCTCCGGTTATTCTATTAATGGAACGATTATATCAGAAAGTTATAAAAAAAGAAAAATAATTTTTATCAAATTTGAATTGTAACATTTTTGTTATAAAGTAACAAAATTTATTTTTGTCTGTTTTAATATGGATGTATAAGGTAGTGAATTATTTTTAGATTGGAAACTATGATGAGTCGTTCGCATACAACGCAAAATCTAAATACAATGACTAAGTTACGCAGTTATTGCGATATAATATATCAACCACTAAAAATTTATACATACCCGCTAGATATAATACAGGGGAAAAGGAACAAGTAATGATTAAAAGTAATTTAACGAGTTCATTTGTCAGGTCAAACTGTTTGCAGGGAATTGCAAAAGCAGCACAAAAGCCTGATAAGCTGACCCGTTTTATGCAAAACCGTTTTGTGGGGAAGGTTTGTGACACAGCAGCAGATAATCCGGTTATCTGTCAATCTTTATTTTCATTAGCAATATGTTGCGGAGCAAGACCTGCAACTAACTATGCAACAACACCGAATAAAAAAGACGCAGGATACGCATCCTGTCACTCAATATCTTCAGGTCTTGTCGGTTGGGCTTGGCCTTTCATTTTTGCAACACCTCTTGCAGCAGCGGTAGGATTAATTACAAAGAATCCGGTAAAATATTTAAAACCGGAAGTAATTAAAAAATTCTATCCGTCTGTCGGAATAGAAGAAGTCATAGAAAACGGAAAGAAAATTAAACGAGTAATGACTAATGCAAAAGGTAAAATGCTCAGAGAAAACGGAACCGAAATTTTATCAGAACTTGAACCTTTGAAGATTAAAAATGGAGACTGCAAGAGCCGATTGAAGGATATCGAGAAAAAGTTAAGTAAGACAAAAAATCAAAACAAAATAGCTCGACTTAAACAAGAAAAAGCTGAATTAGAAGAAAAAATTGCAACATTTGAACAAGAGAAAATAAAATTTGAGGCAGAAAACCCTGACTTGTATGTTGACAAAACAGGTGTTGTCCGTTCAAGAACAGTATTTAAAACTAAAAACGGGAAGTATCAGCTTGATGAAACCGGCGAAAAGTCTGCAAACGGAAAAATCGGTGAAAAGATGGGATGTGTTGTTCAAGAAGACAAAACACCTATAACGGAAGAAGTTGAAAATGGTATAAATAAGGAACAAAATGTTGCATCCTTCTTTAAATGGATACCGGATACGCTTCTTGCACCTCCAAGAGCAATCTTAACAATCTGGCTGATTCCTACATTGTTAGGAGTTTTGGGAATAGAAAAGAACAAAAAAACGCCTACAAATATAGCTGTCGCACAAAAAACACAAGCGCAAATAAGCAAACCTTCTACGATATCACATCGTGCAAGTATATTCTCAGGTATGCAAACAAACCTTGTTTCAACCAACAAGAAAGGGGGTGTGTAATGAGTATTACACCAATGCATACAAGCTATAGCAATAACAAACCTTCTTTCAAAGCTAATCCGACGAAGAAACCTACTACATTTATCAGCCTTGCAACAAGAGCGTCAGTTGCGGCAAAAAAAATGGATGATAAGTATAAAGGATTCATAGAAACCTTGGCAGAAAAAGTTGTTGCCCCAATTATTAATTCTAAGCGTATGGGCAAAGTTATAGATAAAACCGCTAATATTGATAACGGAAAAATGACTGAACATATGGCAACTGTTGGTTCAGTTGTTACAACAACTACATACGCAGGAACGACCCTAATGAATGATAAATTAGAGAAAAAACCTGCAAGGACACTTGCTCTTAATCAAATAATGGTAACTATTCTTTCAACCATCGGAGCTTATACAATTAACGATAAGGTTGCTAATTTCACAAAGAAAATGAGTTACAAATTCTCAGATGCTAACCAATTGTTACCGAAAAAAGTTCTTAACCGAAGGATGAAAGGGTTCAAGGACGCGCAAAAACTACTTACTTTCTCCTTGATGTACAGATATGTTGCACCGGTACTTGTCACACCTGTCGCTAGTAAAATCGGTAAGGCACTGAATGATAACAGCCCTGTCAAACAAAATAAAAAATAATTCAAGAATTAAGACAGATATAAAAAGCCGGCATGTTGCCGGCTTTTTATGTATAAACACTATTTTTCATTGTGGAATTTAGGACTTTTTAGTAAAAATATCAGAGGTATCATAACAAGACAAGCGATTGCAAAAATTCTACTGAAACTTGATAATATCAGTTTTGATTGATTTGAGATAAGTTTGATAAACGCATAATAAATATTTAAAAGTAAAAAGAAGTCGGGTGGAAATGATAATCATTTTCACCCGACTGAACTTCTATTTTTTATTTAAAAACTAAACTATTTGTTTTTGAACAGCTGCTTTATCTGTATATTTTTGATCAATTTGCCCTGATTTGTATGCATGATCTTGAGCAATTTTACCAAGAAAAGCAAGTCCTATTGCACCAACTGTTCCTGCCAAAGCGGCTCTTGGATTTTTAGCGACTTTACTTGCAACTTTTGCAAACGATTCACTTATTGGTTTATTTGAAATCTTTTGAGAAATAGCTTTTAATGCCTTTTCTGTATATTTTGCAAAATTATTAGCAACTTTTGTAAATAAAGGAGCTTTTTTTGCTTTTAGATACCCAACACCACCCATAGTTCCTAAAACACCTGCTGCCTTTAAATATGTTGTTGCGTCATTCTTTAAATGTGCACCTGCACAATCTGCACGGTTACCAAATGAACCTTTTGTTGAATCTGTTGCTACTTCTGCAATTCTTGGTATTGCACCCATACCTAATAATGTCATAATTTACCTCAACTTTCCCCTATTTTTAGGATTTAACTTAACTGCTTACTCTCATGTAAAGTTTTTGAGTTTATGACAATTGCCCCGCCCCGCCCCATCACATCATATCATATCATATAGGGCATTATAACTGAGTTTGAGGGGTATTAAAATTCATATTTACATTTCGTTACAATGTTAAGATATATTACTAAATGACTAAGTAAATGAGTTACTGAGTGATTATTTCATGCATCCTTTTCCCATTTTTTCACACTGCTGTCCCGAATAATTTTACAAAAATAGTACTGTCATGCTGAATAGCCGGCGAAATATGGCATTTGTTTTTTAGCTATAGGTCGGGTTTCAACCCGACAAATTCCCGTAGATTAGGCAAAACCACAACAAATAGAATTTATCAATCAAACCCTCACCAAGAAATTTATGTTTTCGCACAGCTCAAACAAATTTCTATCCTCTCCCTCGGAGATGGGAATTACCCAATAAACACAACTATTCATGTCATGCTGAACTTTACATTTACCCCTTTCAGCATCTTATTAACGTTGGAGTTTTAGATTTAACGTTATGACGTTTTATTTTTTGTTCCCAATTGGTAAGATTCCGAAACAAGTTCGAAATGACAGTTTTTTGAAATATTATGGATAAATAATTTAAAAGGTCATGTAGTTTCAACCCGACGAAAGTCATGTAGTCACGTGGGTTGGGCAAAAGAAAAGAAAGGATGCAATTTTTTGCACCAAAATAAACCACTCAGTCACCTTGTAACTCAGTAACTATGTTACCTCCATTTACCCCTAAAATATCAGAGCAAGTTTATAACAATCTTTTTCTTTAAACCTTTTATACGCGGCTTCTATATCTTCAAACTTATACGAATCTGTTATAAGAAAATCGGTTGATATTTTACCTTCTGAGATTAATTTAAGCAAATAATCACAATTAACGGCATCCACTCCGCCTGTCTTAAAGATAAGATTTTTACCGTACATTTCATTTAGCGGAAGTATTTGGGGTTTTTCATACATTGCAACAACAGAAACAACTGCATTAGGTCTTGCTATTCTCCACGCCGTTTCAAAAGTATTTTCTCCACCCGCAACCTCAATCACCGCATCATAACATGCGTTTTTTGTGTCAATTCCGATTTCATCAGCCAAACCTAATTCAAGAGCGTAAGATGCACGTTTTTTATCAACTTCAAAAACTGTTACTTTCTTTGCGTCCAACAATTTTGCACCCATCATCGCACATAATCCGACAGGTCCTGCACCTATAACCGCTACGTTATTCCCTTTGGAAATATTCGCAATTTCTGCCCCCCAATAACCGCTTGAAAGAATATCTCCGACAAACAAAGCCGAATCATAAGAAACGTTATCGGGGATTTTATTCAATCCGCAATCCGCAAAAGGCACTCTGACAAATTCCGCCTGAGCACCATCAATCCTGCATCCAAGCTCCCATCCGCCATTTACACAGTTATTTATAAACCCGTGCCTGCAAAACCAACATTCACCGCAAAAGGTTATACAATTAGCTGCAACTCGGTCACCGATTTTCAGGTTATTTATACCTGAGCCTAAACTCACGACTTCACCGACAAACTCATGACCTAATATTGTATCAGGTACATATCTCGGTACGGCATCGTTTATTATGTGCAAATCGCTTGTGCATATTGCCGAGCGTTTAACTTTAACAATCGCATCTCTCGGATGAAGGATTTCGGGAACAGGTTTTTCTACAACCCTTATTCCGCCGTTAAAAGGAATTACGCCTTTCATAATTAACCTTGAAGCTCTGCCAAAGCTTTTTCAAACTGTTCATCATTAGGGGCTTTGCCGTGCCAAGCCGCAGTATTTTCCATGAAAGAAACCCCTTTTCCTTTTACGGTATCGGCAATTATTGCAAAAGGCTTGTCCGATTTATTATTCTTTGCTTTTTCTATCGCATCATAAATCTGTTGAATATCATGCCCGTCAATTACAATTGTTTCCCAATTAAAAGCCTTAATTTTTTCTTCCAGAGAATCAAGTGACATAATATCTTCCGTACATCCGTCAATTTGGTATCTGTTTCTGTCTACAATTGCCACTAAATTGTTCAATTTTCTGTGAGAAGCCTGCATAAACGCTTCCCAGCAAGAGCCTTCCTGTAATTCTCCATCTCCAAGATAGACAAAAACATGCGCAGGGTTTTCATCAAGTTTAAGCCCGATTGCCATACCGCACCCGATAGAAAGTCCTTGTCCGAGAGAACCTGTTGAAACTTCGACCCCTTTCAAAAGCTTTTTGCAAGGATGACCTTGAAGTTTTGAACCGAATTTTCTAAATGTCATCAAATCTTCCTTCGGGAGAAAGCCTTTTTGTGAGAGTACCGAATATAAAATCGCAGAAGCATGACCTTTTGAAAGAATAAACCTGTCTCTTTTTTCATCTAATTCAGGTGTGATATTCATACATTTGTGATAAAGAACAGTCATAATATCCGCTGCGGAAAAAGCACCTCCGATATGACCTGATTTTGAACCGTGAACCATTTTTAACACGTTAATTCTTGAGTCTTTTGCAAGTTCTTTTAATTCTTTGATTTCATCAGCAGTCAGCATTATTTACCTCCGATACGATATTTTAAAACCTTTAAAACAAACAAAGGCAGAGCAGGGAAAATCCTCTTAAACCGCTCCGGTTGTTTGATTGTCCTGTATAACCATTCAAGTCCGAGTTTTTGATAGATTTCAGGCGCTCTTTCTACAACACCCGACCATACATCAAAACTTCCGCCGACACCTATCATCAAGCCTGAGTCAAGACGTTTTTTGGCTTCATATACAAATTTCTCCTGTTTTGGCGAACCAAGAGCAACAAGTATAAGTTTTGAAGACGAGTTTTTTAATTCGTCCATAATTTCATCCCACTCATCAAAATAGCCATCATGATAGTATGCAATATTCAAGTCAGGCAATTCACGTTTCAGATTTAAAACTGCCTTCTCAACAATTTCGGGTTTTGCACCTATAAGAGCGATTGGAAGTTTTTTTTCGGCTGCAACATTAATCATCTCTCTTGCAAAATCTATACCTGCAATGCGATTAACATTTTCGCCCATTATTTTTAGCCCGATTTTAACACCGATTCCGTCAGGAATAACCATTTCAGCTTTGTTCAAAATCTCAGCAAAATCAGAATCGTTGTGTGCGGTTTCAAACATCTCGGGATTAATCGTAACAACTTGCGAAACTTTATCAGCCGACATTAACTCAGTTGCATTTGCAACCGCTCCCGAAAAATCGTATGTATCAATTTCGTAACCTAATAACTTGACTCTTTTCATTACTAACATTATACTGAAAACAAAATATTTTGTGATTATGTATTTTAGATAGGAGATACAAATATGAAAAAATTATTAGCAACATTGATTACACTTTCTTTTGTTGGCGGGGCTTTTGCAGCAACAACTTATACCGAATCAGTAGTAAATAAGTGGACTGCACCTATCGCTCAAAAAGAGCAACAACTTCAAGCTAAAAAAGCAGCAGCAGAAAAAGCACAAAAAGAAAGACAAGAAGCTCAAAAGAAAAAACAAGAAGAATACAAAAAACAACAAGAAGCTCAAAAGAAACAAATAGAACAAGCTAAAAAAGCTCATCAACAAAAAATGGAACAAAAGAAAAAAGATTTTCAAAATCTTTTGAAATATTAATGATTTAACAGATTATCAAACAAATAACCCCTCAATCTCCTATATTAAAGATTAAGGGGTTATTTGTTAATAAAGTATTTTAGTGTCATTGCAATGTCGGTTTTATTAAACTGACAATAAAATATTATTATCCGATCACTTTTACCATTTACCCAAACTCACTTATAAATAAATAGATTACATTTTGTAAACCTTTTTATAGTTCGTGAAATTTAGATTTTCTAAAACTCTTTATATTTATGTATTTATGTACTAATAAGGAGAGTTGTATATGGGCAACTTATCAATATCAGGTACCGGATTAACGTCCGCAGAATTATCACATAAAAGGCAGATTAAGTCAGGTGGAACTATTGATATTAATTTTGCGGAGCTGCTAAAGCAATATAATGCATACAATATGGGTACCACAACCGGCAGCGGCGGTTTCGGAATCCTTTCAACTATTTTGAATATTGTAAACCAGACTCTTCAGGGAGTTCTATTTTCGATAGTAAATAGGAATTCACAAACAAATCAAAGCTCGCAAGTTGCAGATTCAAATACTGTCAATACAGAAGCAATAAATAAAACAAAACAAGTTTTAAGTGCAGATCTTGCTTCGTATCAGGCAAAGGGTATAAAAGTTTCTGATTGGGATGCGAATAATTCTTGCACATTGTCTTGGAATGGTAAAACCGCAACAATAACTATTGATAATTCCGGGAATACACAATTTAGCGGTGATATGGAAGCAATAGCAGATTATTTAAAATCCGACCCTCAAGAGGCAGAAGCTTTAAAAAGACAACAAGAATTTATTGAAAATCTAAAAATACAAGGTGATCCTGTAGTCGGAGATGTAAGTTTTACGACTGTAAATGTCAATGGAGAACCTGTCGCCGCAATCCAAATTACAACTCAAGGCGGTGATACACACTATCTGAACAGTTACGGATATGAGGTTACTCCCGATGTTACTTAATTATTTTGTTACATTTAGCGTTATACATAATTAAATGTTTGTCAGTATGTAATTACTGTTTTATAACTTTGATAAATTAAGTCGAGATGTATGTTACATTCTGGACTTATCGTGTTGAATTGATACAATAAGATAAGGTACGGAACAGTTTTAGTTCTTTGCGAAATAAAGTTGGCGGGGTTGCTATGGGAAAAACACTGGTATTAATAGACGGGCATGCATTAGCATTCAGACAGTATTACGCATTAGAGCGTTCGGGGATGAAGAATTCCCAAAACCAACCAACTTGGGCGGTATACGGATTTTTTAAAGCTATATTTGATTTACTTCAAAAAATAAAACCCGATTCTATTGCGGTTACCTTTGATGTATCTCATCATACGTTTAGAACAGAGCTCTATGAGGATTACAAAGCGAATCGCGAAGCCATGCCGGATGCAATGCACACCCAAATGGAATTTATATGCGAAGGGCTAAAAGCTTTTGATATACCTATTTATACAAAAGAGGGTTTCGAGGCGGACGATTTAATCGGCACAATATCTGCACGTGCCGCAGAACGAGGGGATACGACACTTATATTAACTGGAGATCAGGATGCATTCCAATTGATTGACAGAAAGGGATTAATTAAAGTATTGATTCCGTCCCAAGGTATATTAAAAGAATACGGCTGGCATGAAGTGTATGAAAAACTCGGTGTTTATCCTAATCAGGTAATTGATTACAAAGCTCTGAGAGGAGATACTTCTGACAACATTCCGGGAGTAAAAGGTATTGGCGAAAAAACCGCACAGTATTTGTTGAGCGAATATAAAAACTTAGAAAAAGTTCTTGAAAATTGTGAAAACATTGAGAAAAAGTCCGTTCGTGAAAAAATTTGTGCAGAAAAAGATATAGCACTAATGAGTCAAAAACTTGCAACCATTATACGAGATGTTGATATTGAATTTGATTTTGATTCTGCAAACATAATTTTACCTGACATTGATAAAGTCACGGAATTTTTGAAAAGTATGCAGTTTTATTCGTTTATAAAAAGCATAAATTCAATTCTTACATCCTTTAATCCTGATATAAAACTTGATGATAATATAACATTAGAGGCAAAACCTGATAAGACAGATAACGGACAATTAGGTTTATTTGCGCAGGCGGTAAAAGAATCAGTCGGAGATACTGACGTCAATTGGGTAAAAATTTCTGACGAAAACATAGATTCTCTTGTTAGTGAAATCAAAAACTCCGGAATTATCGGATTAAATATATATAATGATACTTACAGAATACTGGGACTCTCAATAGGTGTAAATGATAAAGGGTATTATGCGGACTCACGCTATCTGAAACAACTCAAACCTTTACTTGAAGATGAAAGTATCAAAAAAGTTTTCTTTGATGCAAAACGTGTGATGAACGTATGCAGACTCAATGATATTGATTTAAAAGGGTTTGATTATGATGTTCTTCTTGCAAGTTATGTAAAAGATTCCAACAAAAATCATTCTCTTGATTTTCAGGCGATAGACGCGTTTAATCATATAATGCGTGATAAAGAAACAATGACGGAAGAATGTACTGATGATATGTGGCATTATGCAGCCGATGAAGGGTACACGATATTAAAACTTGCCGAATATTGGAAAGCCAATCTGAACAAAACAGAAAAGAATATCTTGGAAAATATTGAGTTCCCGCTCACATTTGTTCTTGAAAAAATGGAGTATAACGGCGTAGCTATTGACGTTGAATACTTAAAAAGTCTGTCAGCATATATGACATCAAGACTTGCAGATTTAGAAGGGTTTATTTATCAACTTGCAGGCGGACCGTTTAATATTAATTCGCCCAAACAGGTCGCAGAAGTTCTTTATGACAGATTACAAATAAAATCCGGCAAAAAGAAACGCAGCCGTTCAACTTCTGCCGAAATATTGGAAGAACTTGCAAACGAATATGAAATATGTGATTTCATTCTTCAGCACAGAAAATTTGCAAAACTAAAATCTACTTATACGGACTCTTTGCCTGCCTTGATATCCAAGCGTGACGGCAGAATACATACCACATATAATCAGGCAACAACCGTTACGGGAAGGTTATCGTCATCTAATCCTAATCTTCAAAATATTCCTATAAGAACGGAGGAAGGTAACAAAATAAGAAATGCGTTTTGTTCACAGGATAAAGAACATAACTTGATTTTATCAGCGGATTATTCACAAATAGAATTAAGGTTGCTTGCTCATGTATCGGGTGATGAACATTTGATTGAGGCTTTTAATTCCGATGTTGATGTACATACACTTACTGCTTCAAAAGTTTTTGGTGTAAGCATAGACGAGGTTACAAAAGATATGCGACGGAAAGCAAAAGCCGTAAACTTCGGGATTGTATACGGTCAATCTAAATACGGACTTGCAAAAGCGTTGAATATTTCTAATTCTCAAGCGCAAGATTTTATTGACAAATATTTTGAATCTTATCCTAAGATTAAACAGTATATGAACGATAAAATTGAATTTGCACACGAAAACGGTTATGTCGAAACTCTGCTTGGACGTCGCAGATATCTTTCCGCTGAACTTGCAAGTTCAAATTTCCAAATAAGAGAGTTTGCACAACGTGCCGCAATAAATCAACCGTTACAAGGTACGGCAGCAGATTTGATTAAACAGGCAATGATAGAAGTTGATAAACAATTGACCTTAAAAGGGTTAAAAGCGAAAATGATAATACAGGTTCACGATGAACTTGTGTTTGAACTTCCAAAAGAAGAACTTGAAGAATTGAAAGAACTTGTTGTTAAAGGTATGGAGTTATCACAACCTTTGAAAGTTCCTTTGGTTGTAGATGTGAATTACGGTGAATCATGGAAAGAATAGTCAAATTTTTAGTTATTTTATTACTGTCTTTACCAATGTTATCAGCATTTGCTGATACACCCGGTCAACCTCAATCCGCACTTGGAACACCTCAGGTTGTAACGTTACCGCAATGTATAAAAACATTTAATGTTAATTTTGAGAAATTGTTATTTCTGACAGAGGCTGCGATATCGAGCAGTAATTATAATATTGAAGAAATACAGACTCAAGGCGGATACATTGTATTTACCGTATCCGGCTATAAATTTCTGGCGACGGTAATGGACTTTGGAGATAGCAAAGCTATTCTCAAAATAACACCTTGCAACGGCAACTATACATTCCCGCCCGTTATCATAAGAAACATTTTCTTATATATCGAGTCTAATCAGTATAAAAAGTTTTAATTCTGCTAATTTTGAATTACTCCGCCTCTGTTACGAATTGAACCCCGAATTTTGTGCGGAACAGGTATTTGACTGTATCACCTTGAATTTCGTGCATCATTGTATTAAATAAATCATACGCTTCACGTTTATATTCAATAAGCGGGTCTTTTTGTCCGTACGCTCTCAAACCTATACCATCTCTCAGCATATCAATATTATGGAGGTGGTCAATCCATTTGTTGTCAACAACTCTTAACAGAATATCCTTCTCAATATGCCTCATAACATTGTCGTCAGCATAAAGTTCTTCAGGCGCTCTATCTTGATTGTATTCTTTCATAACATCGTTATAGAAGGTTATAACTTCTTTTTCGTGGTCACGATATGCGTTTAGCATAGCTTCCTTCAACCTGTCATACATATCGTCATATCGCATTTTTTTGATATCATCAACCTTGATATAATCAAGTTGCGGGATAATTGAATGTAACTCTTTTACCATTGTTACCAAATCATCATAAATATACTCATCAACAGGCATTTCAGGTGTAATATAACTTTGGAGAAGTCTTTCGAGTTCTCTTTCCATCATAAATATAATATCTTCCGTAAGATTTGTTTCCGTTATAACACGTTTTCTCTGTGCATAGAATTTTTCACGCTGAATATTCATAACATCATCGTATTCAAGTACATTTTTACGAATATCAAAATGGTATGTTTCAACCTTTCTTTGTGCTGATTGAATTTGTTTTGTGATAAGCGCGGATTCGATTGCCATATCTTCTTCAACGTTCATCATATTCATAAGAGAAACAAGTTTATCCCCGCCAAAAATCCTCATAAGATTATCTTCTAAAGATAAGAAAAATCTCGTAGACCCTGGGTCACCCTGTCTTGCGGCACGACCTCTAAGCTGGTTATCTATACGTCGTGACTCGTGACGTTCAGTACCTATAACATGCAACCCACCTGCGGCAACAACTTTTTCGTGTTCTTCAACTGTTGTAGCCCTAGCCTCCGCCATAGCCGCCTCTTTTTTCTCCTCATAATTAGGAGTTTTTTCAGGCGTGTATTTTTTTGCATCCAATGCTTCTTTCGCAAGATATTCTGCATTACCGCCTAACAAAATATCCGTACCTCTACCCGCCATGTTTGTTGCGATTGTAACCGCACCGTATCTGCCTGCCTGAGCAATAATATACGCTTCTTTTTCGTGATATTTCGCGTTCAAAACATTGTGCTTGATACCGCGTTTCTTCAAAAGTGCGGATAAATATTCCGATTTTTCGATACTGATTGTACCGACAAGAACAGGACGTCCGATTTTATGCTGAGCAATTATATCCTCTACAACAGCGTTAAATTTTGCACGTTCAGTCTTATAAATCACGTCAGGATAGTTTATTCTTATATCTTTTTTATTGGTAGGAATAACCGTTACTTCAAGATTATAAATCTTACCAAATTCAGCTTCTTCCGTCATAGCAGTACCCGTCATGCCGGAAAGTTTCGGATAGAGTCTGAAAAGGTTTTGGAATGTAATACTTGCAAGAGTTTGAGTTTCATCCTGAATTTTTACACCTTCTTTAGCTTCAACAGCCTGATGAAGTCCGTCCGACCAACGGCGACCTTCCATAAGTCTTCCCGTAAATTCATCAACAATCATGACCTCACCGTCTTTGATAACGTAATCGGTATCTTTTATAAACAATTCCTTAGCCTTGAGCGCCTGCAAAAGGTGATGTGCGTACTGTGTTGAAATATCAAATAAATCCTTACATCCTATTAATTCTTGGGCTCTGTCTATCCCTTCTTCTGAGAGAATAACGTTTTTATTTTTTTCGTCGACCTCATAATCAACATCTTTTTTCAATTGAGGCGCAATTTTTGCCATAAGTTTATAAGTATCTGCAGATTTTTCGAGTTTCCCGCTGATAATAAGCGGTGTTCTTGCTTCATCAATCAAAATACTGTCAACTTCGTCGATGATAGCGTAATTGTATGGTCTTTGGACGAGCATATCAACAGAGCCTGCCATATTATCTCTTAGATAATCAAACCCGAATTCGTTGTTTGTACCGTATGTAATATCACAGTTGTATGCAGCTTTCTTTTCTTCAAACTCCATTTCGTTGCGTCCGCCCGATAAAATCACACCGACAGACAGACCGAGGAATTTATATATCCGTCCCATCCATTCGCTGTCACGTTTTGCAAGATAGTCGTTTACCGTGATAACGTGAACCCCTTTTCCCGTAAGCGCATTTAAGTAAGCAGGAAGTGTGGCAACAAGAGTTTTACCTTCCCCTGTTCTCATTTCCGCAATATGACCGTTATGCAAGAAATATCCGCCCATAAGTTGAACATCAAAATGTCGCATATTAAGAACACGTTTCGCAGCTTCTCTAACTGTTGCAAAGGCTTCAGGCAGAATTTTGTCGAGAGCTCCTTTTTCAAGAATTCTGTCCGCTTTTACATTATCCGATGTCGGGCGCTCACTAAGAATTTGTTTAAATTCATCCGTTTTTGCCCGCAGTTGGTCATCCGTTAATTGTTCAAATTCTTCTTCAAGTGCGTTTATATGGTCAATAACGGGCATGATACTTTTTATTTTTTTATCGTTTGAGCCCCCAAGTAATTTTCCTAAAAGTTTTAACATAATAATCCTTCTACCCTCTGTCTTTTATTTAATCATACCATAGAAATAAATAAGCACGACCTACCTGATAAGTTTATTTTTTATAATTACATTAATATTTCTTAATATTTATATTTTTTTGGCAAATTTTGGTATTTATGTGTTTTATTCGCTATGTGAAAGGGGAATGTGTATGAATGCTATCACCAATGTAAGAATAAACCAAATAAATAATAACAAAATGAATTATTCTAAGTCTAACGTAAATTCCTTACAATCGAACAATGTACAATTCAAAGGCTTAAATTTCAGAAAAATAGTTACCTCAAAAGCAAAAAGACAATTTCTGTCAGATCAAAAAGAAAATATATCCCTTCTATTGTATAAGCCGTATGAAACTATTAGCAATGCGACTAAAGATGTAAATGAAAAACGTATTTATTTCCTTAAATCTTTATCTAACGCATTTAATTCAAGATGCAATCTTGAAAATGGGAGAGCAATACGAGAAAACGGTGATATTGTATTGGATATATTTAATTCAGTAAAAAAACCACATAGAGCACATTTTTATATTTCCCAAAGGTTTAATGGCACTATGGAAGATATGAAAAATGTATTAAAGCTTATGGGAAATAACAAACAACGTTGTGATTTAGCATGCAGAGTTAATGAACAAATAGTTTTACGTTCGTCTCGTCATAAAGCTGCACCAAATTTAATCACAGACATTTTATCTTCAAAACATGTAGACACTTATGCGAAAAATTTTGCTGAATATAAACCATATTTAGTTGAAAACAGAACAAATAAGGATGCCATTAAAAACCTTGATAAAATGGTATCAGAAGGAACATTTAATTCAGCAGAATATAACAAAGGTTATTCAATAAGAAGATTGTTTAACCCGAATATGTTAGTTGAAACAGAGATTTTAAACCCTAGAACAATAGAAGCTAATTATACCCAAGAAGGTCAAGAGTTTCTTAGTGCTTTTGTGGATTCATTCGGAATAAGTAAAAAGAGTATAAAAGCCGGTAATGACAAAGATATTATGGAAATGTTTAAATCTACAACGAAGAAAAATTTACCTTTAAGAAAATATATTCTTAATGAATATGCAACTATGTATCAATTAGAAAATTATACACATAATGAAAACAACAAAAATATTAGTGAATTACGAAAATTGTTTGATAATATTGATAAGAATAAACATGCAAGCAATTTTGTTAGTAAGTTAATGCACAACAATTACATGCCGGGGAAAATAGAGAGTTTAAATGAAATCTTGGAAAATGTACCAAACAAAGAACTTGATATATTTTTTGATAATGTACCAAATATCCTAAATCAAACAAAATTCGGAGGAAATAGAATTGAGACTTTAAAAAAACATATTAAAAATCCTTTTTATAAAACAGAAAGAACTCGTACAAACAACCATCATATGCGTAAAATAGGCATGCGTGT
>CAMDZX010000017.1 GCA_945910925.1 uncultured bacterium
TTCTAAATTCGCTCGTCAATCAGGTGGTAAAGGTCAATACGGTCACGTTAAAATCCAAATCGAACCGGCAGAAGAAAATGCAGGATTCGTATTTGAAAACAAAATCGTTGGTGGTGCTATTCCTAAGGAATACATCGAACCTGCAAGAAAAGGTATGGAAGAAGCACTTGAAGGCGGTATCTTAGCAGGATTCCCAATGATTGACGTTAAAGTTACGTTGTATGATGGTTCATACCACGAAGTCGACTCTTCTGAAATGGCGTTCAAGATTGCAGGTTCTATGGCAATCAAAGAAGGTACAAGAAAAGCACAACCTTGTATCCTTGAACCTATGATGAAGGTTGAAATCGAAATTCCTGATGAATTCACAGGTACAATTATCGGTGATATCTCAAGAAGACGTGGACGTGTTGAAGGTCAAGAACCTATCGGTAACACAGGAAACGTTATTGTTAGAGCTATCGTACCTCTTGGTAACATGTTTGGTTACGCTACCGATTTGAGATCAAATACTCAAGGTCGTGGTACATACTCTATGGAATTCCAATGCTACGAACAAGTTCCGGCTAATATCGAAAAAGAAATTATCGAAAAAGCAGGCGCTGCTAAGTAAGAATTGTGAATTCAAATAATAATATAAAGAGGATGTTCAGTTTTGGACATCCTCTTTTATATTAATTAGTCAGACTAAAATACAATATTGGTAGACTAAAGTCTACCCTACCGCTTGTTTTTTACGCTTTCGGGATGACAAGTTTTTTGAAATATTATGGATAAATAATTTTTCATGGACAGTTGTGTATTGGAGAGGGGGATAAAACCGTGTAATTTTTCGCAACAAAATAAATAACTTAGTCACTTAGTTACTCAATCGCCCAATTTATCCCTCAAGCTCCTTCTCTCAAATAATTATAAAAGATTAAATCTTTTTATAAACTGACTTTTACTTTTGCATCTTTTATAAATTTTATTCTAAAGCTCGTATTTACAGGAATATTAACATGCCCGCCCTTGCAGAATATTGAAACGACAGGTGAAGTCACCGTACTTATACATCCCATAACTCCGCCATATAAGAAAGTAAACGGTGCAAGTATAACGGTTGTTTTGTCTTGAATAAGGTTAGATGACAGTTTGTTCATCTTGTGGAACGTATTCCTGCCCCATTTACCTTTGTTTATCGTATTTTTTATATAAGTACGCTCACCTTTTATATTTTCAAAAAATATTTTTTCTCCGTTTACTTTAGTAATACGTGTATCAATATGTTGATATTGATTTGCAAGAATTATTGTAATAACTTCGATTGATACAAGTCCGCCGTTTCCTGTTATTTGAGGGGTTTTGGAGTCTGTTATTCTGCCTACGAATTTCGTACCCTGTGGAATCGTATAATAAGGTGTTTTGATTGGTTTTTGTGATACAAAGACTATATTTGTTCCCTTTTTTTGTTTATCTGATATTGCGTTTATATTGGTAATATCAATTTCGGTATTTTTTCTCAAAGGAATTACCGAATATTTTTTCTGTTGAGTTCTTGTTATAACGGAACGTGTTGTCGGAGTCGAGGTTTGTACAGGTGTGTTTGTGATTGTTTTAGGTAACTCCGGCAATTTTGGGAGTGTTTCTTTTTTGGATGCACTAACGGGAGCCGTAGTTTTTACTGTTGTGTTTGAGATTGTTTTACCTGTATTTGATGGTTTTGTGGTTGGAGTAGTATTGTTTATTTTTACTTCATCCACTTTATAATTCTTGCGAATATCATCATCAACCGTGTAATCCAAATCAATAGCAAATACAGGCATGAAAACCATTGCCTGTATTATTGCCGTTATAAGTAATTTTTTTAACTTATTTTGTTTCAAGATATTCATTAATAGCTTTAGCTGCCTTTTTACCTGCACCCATTGCGTTGATAGCGTTTGAAGTTCCGACAGGAGCAACATCACCGCCTGCATATATTTTCGGAATAGAAGTTTGTCTTGTTTCTTCGTCTACCGTGAAATATCCTCGTCTGTCAGTTTCAAACTCAATTCCGTCTGCTGCGGAAGTTTTTTGAATAATCGGGTTAGGGCCTGTACCGAGTGCAACAATTACGGTATCTACATCAAGGGTTTCAAACTTGCCTGTTCCGATTGGCTTACATCTTCCTGATTCATCAGGTTCACCAAGCTCCATTAATTCAAACTTCATACCGCCTACATATCCTTCATTATCAATGATTTCAGCAGGAGCATGAAGGAATTTGAAAACAACACCTTCTTCTTTTGCGTGTCTGATTTCTTCAAGTCTTGCAGGAAGTTCTTTTTCCGTACGTCTGTATACGATATAAACATCTTCAAAACCTACTCTTACCGCAGTTCTTGCCGCATCCATCGCAACATTTCCGCCGCCGATAATTGCAGCTTTTTTACCTACTCTCAAAGGAGTCGGAGATTGTTCATCGTTTGCGTGCATAAGGTTTACACGTGTTAAGAACTCATTTGCCGAGAATACACCGTTTAAGTTTTCGCCCGGAATATTCATCATTTTTGGTAATCCTGCACCCGAACAAATAAATATTGCATCAAATCCGTCTTCTTCAAGTTGTTTTATAGTAATTGATTTTCCGACAATTACGTTTTTGTGGAATTTGACGCCCATTTCTTTTAAGGATTCGATTTCTCTGTCAAGAACTACACGAGGAAGTCTGAATGGTGGAATACCGTATCTCAACACACCGCCGAATTGGTGTAGAGCTTCAAATACAGAAACATCGTGACCTGCTTTTCTTAAATCCGCAGCGGCAGTAATACCTGCACAACCCGAACCTATTACGGCTACTTTTTTGCCCGAAGGTTTAATTTCTGTTTTTTCAGGTCTTGTATTATCGCCGACATATCTTTCTAATGCGCCGATTGCAACCGCTTCACCTTTGATACCCAATACACATTGACCTTCGCATTGTCTTTCTTGAGGACAAACACGTCCGCAAACAGACGGTAACATACTTGTTTGACGTATGATTTCACCTGCTTTTTCAAGGTTGCCTTCTTTGATTTCGTGTATAAAATCAGGAATTTGGATATTAACAGGACATCCCTTTACACAACGAGGGTTTTTACAGTTAAGACATCTTGATGCCTCTGCTTTTGCCTGTTCTGCCGTAAAGTTTTCTTCAACTGCCTCAAAGTTACTTCTGCGTTGAATTTTATCCTGTTCTTTAGGTCTTTGACGTTCCATATTCCATCTCCTTCTTGTAATCATTAAACTTATTATGAATACAATTTTACATCAAAAATATCAAATATAAAATTATAATATTTTTATTGTGTGGTTAAATTTGTATATATGATTTTCAAAAAATATGTAAAGTTTTGTAACAAAAATAGCCAACCTTGAAATTGATAGTTTTATATATACTTTATATATATGTAATCAATAAGAGAGCAAATAAAAAAGATTTATTATATACCCTAATTCCCTTCCTAATTCTAGTTTTACTCCTCAGTTTGTTAAGAGGAGTTTTTTTTATGCTTTTTTAGTAGGTTGAAACAGTCTTTTATCTGACAATAGTTTCTCCGAGCATTATAAATTCTTTGACGGGTGATTCTTGTTTAATCAATTTATAAAAATCTTTTACAAGCAGTAATCTTGTTTTTAGCCATTGGAAATTATTACTTACAAAAAATTCTTTTTGTCTTTCGGAGGTTTTCAGATATCGTTTTGTTTTTACGAACAGTTTAAAATGTCGTCTGCGTTTCAGGATTTCTCTTATTGCAAAATACATAAAGCCTTCAGGATTAATTTCATATCCGTCCGAGTAATTAAAATCTACCACGTAGTTTTCATCATCATCGGTTGAAACAAGAAAGTATCCGAGTATTCTGCCTGATGAATAATCTTCGACTACATATCTGTATGAAGTTGAATAAGTGAGTCCGTGACAAAATGTTTCCGCAAATTCTTGGGAAGATCTCTCCAAAGTTGGTTTAAAATATGTTATTAAAGAATCATTGTATATGTCTGAGATTTCTTTAAGGTCACTGTCTTTTAATCTTCTGTATTTTATTGTTGAAGGTTTTTGAAAAGTTCGTTTTGTGACTTCCCAAGTTTCTTCTGCCGAACATTGTCTAAAACCGCACCCTGAGAGAAAAAGGTTTATCAAATCAGACTGAATTTCGTTTATCAAAACATAAAACGCAGATGCTCCATTTGCACCGTAGTGAGATATCAAAAACTCAAGAAGCTGTTTAGCAACATCGTACGCATTTTCAGAAAAAAACAATTGTGTTATTGCCAATTTGGAATGGTTTCCGACAATCGGTGATATAGTTGCAGCACCCAAGCACTCTCCACCTTCTTCAATAATATACGATTCATCAAGAAATTTATATTTTAGCGGTAAAAGATTGTGAATACCGCCAAAAGGACTTACTGACAGTAATTGCAGAAAAGAGTTATTCTTGTCCTTATTTAAAAACGGTATAAGATTTTTGATTTTTCGTTTGTTAAAAAAATTGAGTTTTGAAATCTTCGTCATACTGTGATTATAGTATTTTTCTCAAAAATCTTCAATAGATATATCTTGTGGAAAAGGTGACTAAGTTCCTGAGAAGTGGGGTAGACTTCAGTCTGCCGATATCCTGAAACATAACAAGGGAGCGAAGTTTTATACTATTTAAATTATTGATGCGTCTCTTTGTTACTTTGCTTCTATTTCACAACTGTCCATAATAATTTTTAAGGAATTAATAATAAATTACAAAGAGGTAAATGAGTCGATTGAGTGGCTTTTTGTCGGGTTAAAACCTGACTTTGCCTAAGTGATTGAAAAATAATAATTTCATTGTCGGTTTAAGTAAAGCCGACTTTCTTTTTAATTGGTTACAGCGGAATTAAAAATGTGTAACCTAAAAATAATATTTTCTTATAGTACTTGCCGCAAGAAGTTTTAGTCGATACGGAAAATATTATTTGCCAAAAAGAATTATTATTGTTTTGAGTTATTTTTTCAAATTTATAATATTCGTCTTCTGATAAATGATGGGAAAAAATATCTTTTATATTATTACAAGAATATAGGTATTCACACGATAACGAGTTAATCTTATGTGCTTTAAACTCTCTTTCATATTCGTTTTCTATATTATGTTTCTTTAGTATTTTTTCTATTCGTGTTATATCAACACCTATATTATCAATATTTGTCTGATACTCTGTTAATAAGCTTGTTTTGTTAGAATAGGAACCTAATCGTTTAACATAATGGTATAAATTTTTATTTATGTAGCAAATTTTCCTTGCAACTAAAAAAGCTTCCAAACTGAAATAATAATCCTCAGTTAAAACATGTTCAATAAATCGAATCTTGTATTTGTTTATAAAATTCATATTAAATAATTTTGTACAACATGTTGCTCGGATATTAAAAATCTCGTTCTTTATATCTTTTGCACAATAGTTTCTACCTGAATAAATTTTAAACTTTTTGAATATATTTTGATGTATTTTTAAATTCTTTTTACTAATTTTATCAAACTTAAAATTCCTATGTTCAATAAAGTCACATTCTACAATTTCAGCATTATTTTTCTTAATTTTTTTATACAAAATCTCTATAGTATTTGGTTCAATCCAATCATCAGGATCTACCATATATAAGTATTTACCATTAGCTGCATCTAATCCCGTATTTCTTGCAATACTAACTCCTGAATTTGTTATTGATATTATTTTAATCCTTTTATCTTTTTTAGCATAACTTTCTAAAATCGCCAAAGAATTATCGGTAGAACCGTCATTTACACATATAATTTCTATATCTATGAATGTTTGGTTTATTATGGAATTCAAACATTTTTCCAAATATGGAGCAACATTATAAATTGGTAGCACTACGGATACTTTTGGTTTATTCATGTAATATTCTCCTTTAAAACTAATTATCTCATATTGTATTCGATTTGTAAATACAATAAAGAATACAATATTAAATATATATAAAATTACAGGAGTTTTTTAAAATTGTATTGGTGACGAATATGAATGAATTTAAACCAATAAAACAGGAAAAAACAGTAATAAGTATCAGACTTGATAATTCATTACTAAACGAGATAGATAACATTTCACATAAAACGGATATTAGTAGAAATGAACTTATTATCCAATGTATAAAATATGCCTTAGATAATATGACATAAATTTGTTTATACTTTTATAAACATATTTATATTATTATCTCATATATTGTAGCCTGTCGGTTTTTAATCTGACTGTATAGGGTACAAGGGTATGATGTTTCGCACTATTTTAATTTTTGATGGGCGAAATTGAAAATTTCATCCGTATACATTGCCGGTGATAATTAAATCAGGCGTATTTTAGTATCTTATGCTCCCTTGTCATGCTGAACTTTACTTTACCTCTTTCAGCATCTTATCAACGTTGGAGTTTTACATTTAACGTTTCTACGTTTTATTTTTTTATTCCCGGTTGGTAAGATTCCGAAACAAGTTCGGAATGACGTTTTCTTCTCTTTTGCCCTAAAATAAATCACTCAGTCACTCGGTAACTTAGTAACTTAGTTACTTTGTCACTCTGCATCCATTTACCCCCCCTTACCCCTTGACTTTTTAAAAAGTATCATTAATACAAATTATGTAGAATAGAGGTGTATATGTTTTTAATGGATTTATTTACCCGTTGCCGTAAATGTCAACACGAGAGAGTACCTGTTAATGTAGAATTTAGTTATTGTCCCGATTGTGGTCAGCTTATCGAAAACGAATGGTATATCGTAAGATGTGCTTGTTGCGGTATTAAAGAGAAAGCGGTTATAAAAAACGGCGAAATCATGCCTGAAGCAAATTTCTGTCATAACTGCGGTGGGCATGAATACATTGTAGAAAAACTTCCGAAAATTAATTTTGTTGATATAAATTATGCCGTACTTGTCAGAAAAGCTGTTGAAGAATCAAAGCCTACGGAATTTACCCAATGTTGGGCAGAAAAAAATGTGAGCAAACAATTATTGCTGCAACAACTCCGATAATATCTGCAATAATCCCTGTAAGCATCGCATATCTTAGCTTTTTTATTCCGACCGAGCCAAAGTAAACGGCAAGGACATAAAAAGTTGTTTCCGAGCTTCCGACAATTACTGCGCATAATTTTGCAGCATAACTGTCAGGACCAAAATGGTGCGCAATATCCGAAAACAATCCTAAAGCAGCTGCACCTGAAAGAGAACGCACAATCATAACAGGCAGAGCTTCAACAGGTATCATGAACTTATGCAAAACAGGTGCAGAAAACTGTGCAAGCATATCAATAACGCCTGATGCTCTTAACATTGAAACTCCAACGATTATAGCCACAAGATACGGAATAATATTTACTGCAACTTTAAATCCGTCTTTTGCACCTTCCGTAAATTCTTCATAAATCGGAACTTTTTTAACAAGTCCGAGAGTTAAGATTACAAAAAGTATTACAGGGATAGCCCATAATGATATTAAGCTAATCATTGATTATCCCTCCACAATTTACTGAACAATTTCGCAACAAGAATTGCCGAAATAAAGGCAATTGATGTAACAAGCATGGTTGGAGCAATTATTTCAGTCGGATTTTTTGCACCCGCACCGACTAGTATGGCAATTACCGTTGCAGGAACAATTTGAAACCCTGCGGTACACATTGCAAGAAACATACACATCGAATTTGATGCGGTATCTTTTTGTTTATTTTCCTCCTGTAATTCCTCCATAACCTTTAGTCCGATAGGAGTTGCAGCATTTGCCAGCCCCAATGCATTTGCAGAAAAACTTAGTGCAATATTTCCAAGTGCGGGTGAGTCTGGTGATATTTCATTAAACAACCATTTTGTTATGGGGCGTATAATTTTAGCTATCAAGTGAACAAGTCCTGATTTTTCGGCTATTCTCATCATACCAAGCCAAAACGCCATAATTCCGATTAGAGAAAATGCAATCTTAACTGATAATTCGGCTCCCGTAAGTATCGAATTCACGACATCGGATAATCTTCCGTTTATTGCACCGGCTATTAAGGATATAACGATTAAAAAATAAAATATATAGTTCATTTCAAAGCTATAATAAAACAATTTTAGAAACAAGTAAACCGTTTGTTATTTGAAATCTTATTACTCAAAAAGCTCGGACAATCCGAGCTTTATTAAAATCTTCTCCCTACTTCTTATTTTTAAATTGATTTGTTAAAAAAATCTTAACTCTCCCCAAGTTTTGTAGCCATCACTCCCTTCCAAGTACATAGTTATGGTAGGCTAAGTCAGTCGGATTATCAAGTAAAAAAAACAGCATGAAAAATTTACAAATAACCATGCCCTGCGAGATTATTGAAACAAAAACCAAGTTTACAAACTTAATGAACAAAAGTTAATGAATTTAAGTAAAAACATGCCTGTTATTAAATTGACAATAATTATTTTTTAAGAAATCCATAAATAATAGTGTTTGAAAAAACTTTTAAAAAAAACAACCAAATGTGAAGAAATATTATTATCAATTTAATATGGTATTTTTCGGTTATAAGTCATTGTTCATGAGAACTTCACGACTTGGCAACAGATTGTTAATATTTATTTAGTAAATTTTTGTATAAATTATAAAAATAATTCAATATTCAATCCTCATAAGAATTACATGGAATTATTACAAATTTTTGTTGTAAAAAAAATGTCATGCTTACACTTTTTAATTGTCTTTTATTAAACAATTTGCGATAATAATAATACAGACTCAACCGCAATAAATTTGAAAAGAATTTTCAATTACATTATTGATAGGATGTCGAAATAGTTGATAAAAATTAAAATAAAATTATAAATGCAGTTAGTATTTTGGAGGGCATGTAGTTGTTAGAACATGGGTATATACAAATCTATACCGGAGACGGAAAAGGTAAAACTACTGCGTCGCTTGGTTTGGCATTACGTGCATTGGGACATGGCTGGAAGGTATTAATAATCCAGTTTACAAAGGGAGATTGCGGGACATCTTACGGTGAGATAGTTTCTTCATCTAAGTTTTTACCGAACTTGGATGTCGTTCAGTTTGGAATGGACAGAGTTGTTTATTCTCATAATATATGTATGGATGACTATAAGGAAGCCAAGAAAGGCTGGGAATATGCAAAAGAAGCTATTAATAGCGGTGAATATCAATTGATAATTCTTGACGAAATCAATATATGCGTTGCACTTGGTATGATTAAAGTTTCTGATGTAAAAAATGCTTTAATTAATAAACCGGAGAATTTAGAAATCGTACTTACAGGCAGATACGCACATCCTGAATTGCAGGCATTAGCACATCTTGTTACGGAGATGAAGCCTATCAAACATTACTTTGATATTGGTGTCATGGCAAGACAGGGAATAGAATATTAATAACGAAGAGAGATGATTAATGAGGCAGAGAACCTTTTTGGTTCTCTTTTTATTACGGTTGAATTAATATTCTGTTACATACAAGCAAAAAAAAATTTTAGATTTTTTATATTGGATATGGAATTAAGTGTTGGTAATTATCAAAGCAATATTTCAAAACCTCAGGTCAGTTTTAAACGTAAACTGCATGAGGATGAAAAACCAAAATATGAAGCTGATATAAATGAAGCGTTTAAGTATTTGGGTATAAAAAATCGTGCGCTTATTATTCATGGTTCTGTGTATCCTGATGCAAAGGAAGGATCAAAAAATCCCCATGATTCTTCGCCGATAATAAAAAATCATTATGTAGGTTCACCGTTCAGGCAGAGAGAATTCAATAAAATTGCTAAGATGCACGGGTTTAATTGTGTCCAGCTCGGACCAAACGGGGAATTATGTAAGGGTGATAATTCTCCATATAGAGCATCTATTTATGCAAAAAATCCTTTATTTATTGATTATGGTGAACTGACAACAGATAAATACGCAAATATTTTATCCGAAAAAGAAATAAATGATATAAATACAAAACCTGCGGTTTCGGGTCGCGATTATGAGATGTCCGATTTTGATGAAGCTAAAGAAGTATCAAATATTTTGATGAAAAAAGCATATAATAATTTCCGTTCAAAAATAAAACAGGGAGATATAAAAGCAAAAAAACTTAATTCCGAATTTAATGTTTTCAAAGAAAAAAATAACGATTGGATAGAAAAATACGCCGTTGTTCATGTTTTATCGGATATTCATGGAACGGATAATTTTCATAAGTGGGATAACCCTATTGATAAACATCTGTTTAGTTTAATGAAAAAAGGTAATGAGAAAGCTAACGCACGTTTTGATGCAATAAAAAATCGTTCAAAAGATGATATTGAAGAATACATGTTTACTCAGTTTGTTGCCGACAGGCAAGAAAAGGATGATAAAGTTGAACGGGAAAAGGACGGAATAAAATTCATCGGAGATTTGCTTGTAGGTTTTTCTTACGCAGATGAACTTGTAAATGAAGATGCATTTAAATCTGATTGGAAAGTTGGTGCCGAATACGGTGGGCCGTGTAATTCTCCTCAAATATGGAACAATCCGCTTCCTGACCCTGATAAGTTGTTTAATGAGGACGGTTCATTGGGTGAATCGGGTAAGTTATTGTACAACAAAGTTTTAAAAGCGACTGAAAATGTTGAAAATATCCGTGTAGATAATGTTATGGGGTTAGTTGACCCATATGTATACAATGCAAAAACTGTTCATATGGTTGTAGGTGTTGATAACGGAATTACACATAATATTGCAGACAGAAATCAACTTTGGGGCGGGAATTTATCTTCACTGCCGGAGGTTGATTCAAACGGTAATTTCAAAAAAGTTTTGCACAATATCATAATTCCTGCAATGGAAGAAAATGGTATTAACCCGAAAGAAGCAGTTTGGGAGAATTTGGGTGAGCAAACCGATACATTCAAATGGGTATTTGAACATGAAGAAAAGCTTCCGGGTATAATACTTCCGACAGGAGGGCGGACACAGGAATTGTGCTTTGATTGGGCACCTGTAAGAGATAAAGAAGGAAATATCAAAAAGGATAATAACGGAAATGAAATTTGGGAACAAACTGCACCAAAACCTGATTGGAGTTTAATAGGTTCACATGATAATATGCCGACTTTTAATTATCTTAATCAAAGTTGGATAAATGATAATAGGGGATGGGAGCCTGCTTATCTCGGAGGATTTTTGATGCCAGATCCTGTAAAAACACACGAACGGGAAAGATTTACCGATGATATAAGAAGAAATCCAAGACTAAAATTAAAAGCAAAATATGCGGAATTGATGCGTGGAACAGAAAATATTCAAGTCACGTTTTCGGATATGTTTGCAATAGATAAAACTTATAATCCTCGTGATAACAGCTCTGATACTTGGAAAGTAAGACTGTCTGAGGATTATAATGATAAATATCATAAATATTTAATAACAGAAGAAAAACCCGTTATGAATATGCCGGAACTTATCGGAATGGCTGTCAGAGCAAAAGCCGGCATGATGGTCGCAAAGAATATTGAAACACCTGAAGATGCTTACCAAAAAGCAACTCCTATTATTGACAAAATGAAACACTGGGAAAATGTTCTTAAAGAAGAATAAAACAAAAAAATCGGAATGACAGGATTTGAACCTGCGACCCCCGCGACCCGAACATGTTATTTCCTCTTGCAAAACGATACTTCGCTTGATTTTTACCGGTCTGTGTATTTTGCTTTCTCAAAAGCACTTCGCACTGTCTTGGATTATTGACAGTTCGAAAACCTCCATTCGTTAAGTTTTGCTATTGCAAAACAGCTACTCATTTCGATTTTCTCACTTGGACGGCGTTCCGTTCGCTATTGTTCACTCCAGCCTTGCCAAAATCCGCTCTGCCGACAATCCGCTTTTCAAGTCCGACCTAAGGTGTGTGAGAAACAGGTCGTGTGCGGGATAGCACACAACCTGTTTTGAAACCGTACCCCGGAAACAGTTATTAATTAAGATTAGAAATAAATTCTATAATTAGTAGTTTTTTAGATTTTCTTCCAAGTATTTTTTGTATTCTTCTTTCAATGATTTGGGTGCTAAGATTTTACATCCTGCGCCCCATTTGAATACATGCCGGATAATTTCTTTACTTCCGCTTGCTTTGAATGTCAATGTATAACTTCCGTCTTTTTCAAATTTCCCTTTTTGTGTCGGGTGAAAGTTGAATTGGCTTGCTTCTTCCGCTAATTCAGGCGAAAAAGATAATTTAACATTCAAAATCTCTCCGTGGTAAACCCCAAACGACAAATTTGTATATTCTTGTAAATCAAAATCACCCTTATCAAAATTTTTGTCAGTCAATTTTAAGTCTTGGAATTTGTGCAAAAGATAGTTATAAATCCCATCACCTTTTGCCTTTTCTCTTGCAACAAGATAAACTTTTTCTCCATAAATCATACCCAAAGGCTCAATTGTTCGCTTTTTATCGTGATAAATGCCTGTAACAACTTTGGAGTGTTGAACCGCATCACGGATAACCTCTAATGTTTCAAGGCTTATTTTATATTGTGGCATTTGACGTACCGCATAACCTTCTGTCTGCATATAAAGTTCTATATTATTCTCAACTGAGGTTGAATGTTTGCGGTTTAAGGCTTTGAGTTTTTCAGCCGTTTTAGCAAGTTCTTCTTTCATTTCTTTGTTGGTGGTTCTGCGTTCGCATTGCTCAATATTTGCAATTTCTTTGGGAGTAAATGTTATCAGATTTGAAATTGAATAATTAATAAATCCCCAATGTTTTTGAGTATCATCGGTTTCTATTTCATCAACTGACGGAAAAATACAAGTCAAGCTGTCACGCATACGTTCTGCTGTACGGCGTGAAACATTGTAGCGTTCTTCTATATCTTTTATTGTTACACCCTGTAATTTTGATGACATAAAAATCGCCAAATCCAATATATCTGAAACTCTTGAATATCTCGGTTTATCTTGCATTTTTTCTCCTTTTGTATATTTTTAATAAATTTTAACATTTATTCACACATGTGTCCATTTTTGACGTGGTGGTATTTTAATATATTATTAAAAACCGGTGAATGATATGAGAAAAGAACTTAGAACATACGATACAATTGGAGTTAGTGATTATGATGAATATTCATACTGCGAAAAAAATCAAATGTGTTATGAAAATGGTTATGATATCAATATGACATTGAAAGGAGTAGAAAATAAATGGAAGAACAAATAGAAAAAGAATTGGCATTTAGCCAAAAATGTAAGAACATTGATTCAAAAGCAAAGAAGTTTCTGACAATACTTGGAACTTCGCTATTATTGCTTATTCCTATCGGATTTATGTCAGGAATTATTCTTGATAGAACAAGTTACAGAGATGAAGCTGTTTCAAAAGTTGCTCAGTCTTGGGCAGGAAGCCAAACCATTGCTTCACCAACTATGTCATTTTCAACAATAAATAACAAAAAAGTAGAAGATATAAAAGAATTGGAACTCAACAATTATGAAACAAATGTTGTTATCAAAACAGAGATAAGAAAGAAAGGAATTTTCAAAGTTCCTGTTTATACGGCAGAAGTTTCTCAAAAAGGTGATTTCAACAATAAATACGGGAATTTAGCAGGGAAACAAATATCAACTACTATTGGCATTAGTGATTCAAGAGGGTTTGTTACAGAGCCTTCATTCAAGATTAATGGAGAAACAACAAAAGTTCAAGATGTGGTTTGTAAGAAAGAATTAAAGACAAGTGCAAAAACAATACCGTTTGAGATAACATACAAAATCAAAGGTCTGAATGATATTGGAGTTGCATTAGGCGGATATAGTAATAAAGTATCTGTTCAGGGTAATTGGAAAGATCCTGAATTCAAAGGTGATTTCCTTCCAACAGAAAGAGAAGTCACAAATAAAGATTTTAATGCTAATTGGTCAGTTCCTAAAATTGCACTATCAAAAGATCAAGAAACTCAGTCAGTAATAACAGTATCATTACTTGTTCCTGTAGACAGTTATTCGATGGCTGACAGGTCTTTGAAGTATGGGTTCCTGTTACTGACTTTGACATTCTTAGGATATTTTATCTTTGAAATAACTTCAAAAGAAAAGAAGAAAGTACACCCAATACAATACTGCTTGCTAGGTGCAGCCATACTGATGTTTTACTTATTATTAGTTTCAATATCTGAACTTTTAACTTTCAACTTAGCGTACTTAATATCAGCTTTAATGGTAATGGGAATGATTCTTGTTTACACATATTTTGTAATTACAAAGAAGAAAAGTATTGGATTTTCAATAAGTATAACAGCTTTGATAGGATTATTGTATGGCTTCTTCTATGTTCTATTAATGCTGCAAGATATAGCATTGTTTGCAGGAAGCATCGGTCTATTCTTCATAATAGCTGTTATAATGTACCTAACAAGGAATGTTAATTGGTATAACGAAGATGTGGAATAAGATACTTTTTGTAGTTAAGTTATAATTCTTGCTCTTGTCGGTTACTCATATTTTATCGAGCCTAACCGACTTGAGCTTAACGGATATGTAATCCAAGACGAACAATTAAAAAGAATAAAAACACTTTTGTTACTCAAGGAATTTTGGTAAGTATTTTACCATATATAACTAAAATTGTAATTAAATAAATTTAGCCGTTAAAGCTCCAATACATACAAGCCATACAAACATAATACCTGCAAGTAAAATTGGCTTTAATCCGAGTCCTTTTATTTTTTCAAAATTAGTTTCTACTCCTAAACCAAACATCGCTATTGTTAGTAAAAGTACATCAAATTCTATAATTCCGCTTTTTATCGTTACAGGTAATATATTCAAAGAATTAAATCCGCACATAACAACAAAAAGTATTGCAAACCAAGGCATCGGAACTTTTGTTCTTTTTGTTTTAGATTTTTTTGCAAGGTATAAACCTAACAAAAACAGGTATGGCACAAGCATCATTACTCTGGTAAGTTTTACTATAACAGCAGTATCACAAACAGTCGGAGAAATCGCACTCCCTGCCGCAACAACCTGTGCAACTTCATGTACGGTTGAACCTATATATACTCCGAAAACATCCTGTGGTACAAAACCTAAGCTTGAAAGAAGCGGGTATAAAAACATTGAGATAGTCCCAAATAATACAACTGTTGATACTGCGAGTGAAACTTTATGAGAATCAGCTTTTAACATAGAATCCGTACCTAAAACCGCTGCCGCCCCACATACCGATGAACCGATAGAAGTCAGCATACATAGGTCTTTATCAAGCTTAAAGACTCGTGTCCCAAGATAATATCCAAGCAAATATGTCGTCGAAAGCATTATTACATCTGCCCAAAAACCTTGCATCCCTACCGCAAAAATTTGCTGAAAAGTTATTCTGAATCCATATAAAATAATTGCTAATCTTAAAAGTTTTTTTGCAGAAAATGAAATTCCGTCTTTAAAACTCTCGGGTATAAATTTGTGAAAAACGTTACCTATAACTATTCCAATAATGATGGCAAAGGTTAGTGAATTTAAATTAATTGACTGACAAAATCCGCATTTACATGTACAATATGCAATTAATGCAAAAAATGTACAAAAAACAATCCCTTTTATATGTTTCATACTTATTTCCTTCCTATTCTTATATAATTATAAAAGAAATATGAAATATATGGGCGGAGGGAAAATTATTACAATCTCTATCTCACAGTTAATTTCGTCTTGTTCGGTATTTTAAATTACAACAACTTTTTTTAATAAACTTTAAAAATTCACCAATACAAGTTGTAGTAATAATTCCAATTATAAAATAAAAATATGTAGTTTTTAGCGGGTAATAAAACCAATAAATATCAGCATTGTTTTTAACAGAAAAATCAATTCCTTTAATTACAAGAAACGAATAAGTGATTAAATTAAAAACGAACAAGTGATTAGCCATTATATGATAACTGTTTTGTCCGATTTTTTGAAAAAATTGCCACGTTTTGACTTTATCGTATATAATTTCAACAATAAATAGTGTAATATAAATTCCCGTTATACATGTTAGAATTGGTACTATTAAATTATTATATTGTCCCCATACGAGTAAAAAATGCAGTCCGATACCGTCTTGTGGTGTAAAATCTTTATTTGTTAACCATAGGACACTTTGTAATATTAGTACAAAAGATAGAAGTTTCGGTGTGAATATATTAACTTTATTTTCTATATTATTTTTGTAAAAATAGCCCAACTCAACAAAAAATAATGCAAATAAGGTTCTAAATATCCATAAATAATTGATATTTTGAGCATAGTTTTGAAAATAAACTGCTAATATTGATAAAATCAGATAAAAAATTAGTTTAATATATTTTGGAAAATTAAAATAAGAAAAAGTTTTATAAATAATTAAAGTTATAAATAAGCAAGGAACAAACCACAATGGAGAAATTAAATCCAATTGATGTCCTGTTAAAAACGGTATTAATAATTCATTCTTGAAAGTAACGGGCATTCCCCAAAACTTACCAATATATGGTGTAATAATAATTGTTAATATTAAATAGAAAATACAATACAAAAAATATGGTTTAAGCAAACTGTTAAATCTTTTTTTAGAGTATTCAATGAAATTATATTTTGGATTAAATAACATCCCTGCAATAAAAAAGAATAACAAAACTTGAAAAGAATAAGGCGGAAACATAGGAATTAATAAAAATTCCAAGTGTCCGGCAACCACTATTAATATTGCAATTGCTTTTAATATGTTTGTTTTATTAGAAAATATTGTATTCATATTTATTTTTCATATACCAATATATGCGATAATTATTATAATCCAAAGTGATAATAAACAAAAAATCGGAATGACAGGATTTGAACCTGCGACCCCCGCGACCCGAACACGGTGCGCTACCAAACTGCGCTACATTCCGATATTATTCACTTGTTATATTGTAGCGCACCTACGGTGCTTCCTCTCACAAAACAATACTTAATTGTTTTGTTCGGCAGAGTCAAACTGCGCTACATTCCGATATTATAATTTTAATCAGTATATATTTATATACGGCACGCAGAAACGCCGTTTCTGACTTTGCCTACCTCCATTGCAATGATGCTTAATTCTTACAACGGAGTCCTTGCTACATTCCGATTTTCAATAAAGAGATATTCTCTCTCAAATATTATAAACCCTCAAAACTTTTATACAAGAAATAATTATTTTTTTGCGAGTAACATTCCTTTTATAACCAAATATAACTCATTAAGCGACTTTTTATTACTCAAAGCATCAGCCGCAAGTTTTATAAATTCTGTTTGCGAATCATTTTTTGCAATTTTTGCAATACTGTTTATTAGTAAACTAATATTTTTATTTGAACTATCAGTATCAAAATCATCTATCTTAAAATCAAATAATACCCGTGGTGAAACGCCTAATGAAATACATATTTTTTCTAACGACTTAGCAGAAGGAAAATGTTCTCCATTCTCAATTTTAGACATTTGACGCGGATGTATATCTATCATTTCTGATAATTTTTCTTGAGTAATTCCTTTTGATTTTCTTATCATTTTAACATTAGCTCCAAATGCTTCTTTGAAATTTGTCATAATATCCCCCTAATATTTAAGGTTATCGTATATTAAGGATATTTATAACGTCGTATAAGTGCTCAATATTGATATTATTTGATTGACATAGGCGTTTTAGAACATATTATAAATAATATGAAGGAAATCAATTTAAAAGAAAATATCGGTAAAACTATAAAAAAATATAGAAAAGCAAAAAAGTTGACACAATTGGAGCTTGGGCAATGTATAGGTGTAGGACAACGTCAGATTGCTCTTATTGAAAACGGAAAATCTTATCCCTCATTTCAGACTACAATTAAAATTGCAGAAACTTTTGATATTACCCTTTCAGATTTATTCTCAGAAAATGAAATACTGAAAGAAGATATCGAAAACAAAATTTTAAAATTAATTAAAAACTTTACACAAGATGAACTTTTACAGTTATACAAAATCATGAAAGTTATTAAATATAAATAATTTTTATTTCTTCAATTCAAATGTACCGTTTTGGTCTTCAGGATTTCCTGCAAGGAAGGAAGCTCCCATAACCTTCACTTTTGCATTATTCAAAACATCTTTCAGACGAGTTTGTTTGGTATAAACATCGACTATAACTTTTTTCTTTTGACTGTTGATGTTTATAATACGAAAAGCGCATGGATAGGTAACCAATGACGGGGTATCTATATATAAAATATTATCTTCCTGAATAATCTTTGATGCGTGGTAATGTCCTGAGCATACGATTATAGGATTTTTGTATTTATGTAAAATCTCCAAAACATCTATACGGTTTGTAAGTCTGTGATTTTTACTTGAAAAAGGTTCTACAATTGGTACATGCATGCAAATAATTACAACATCATTTTTAGATTTTTTTAATTCACAATCAAGCCATGCAAGTTGCTCTTGAGAGATTTCTCCATTCGTAGTAACTCTGTCAAGAATTATTGTGTCTAAACATATAACCTTAAATCCCTTTTTAGGAACAAAAGAGTAATAAGGTCCTTTGTGGGAAAAATTAGGATTATGTCCGCATAAAATATCAAAGAATTCCGATTTTGACATTTTGTATTCCTGGACATCGTGATTTCCCAAAACTCCATACCAAGGTATATTTAAACAATTTGCTTTTGATATAAATTCTAAAAGCTGGCTTTTTTTAGGTTTATTAACCAAGTCTCCCGTGAATACCACAAAATCCGTCCCGGGGGTATTATTAACTTGTAAAATTACATCTTCTAATATATTTGGTGAAGATTTAAGGACTTTATATGTCGTATCAGCTTCAAAAGAAGAATAATGAGCATCGCTAACCTGTGCAAATTTCAGATTACAGTTACTTGCGTTACAAACCTGAATTCCTAAAAAACACGCAAGAAACAAAGTAAAAGACCAGTTTAAAATTTTATGAAAAATTGATTCTTTCTTTTTATATCTTCGTTTCACGTCTAAATACCTTATTCATTTCTTTTTCTGTGCGACATATACCTTCTTTATCTGATGTGACGTTGTAGATTCGAAGTTTTGCCTCATATAAAGCTTTATTTTTAGGTGATAATTTTATTCCCTTATCAAGAACCGCAATAGCCTTATTTTTACCCGCATAATCAAGATATATACCGCTCAAATCAATATAGTCCTGTACAGTCATAGGCTGCATAGAGTTTAATGCTTTTAATAATTTTTTGTAATTATCCATATCGCCTATATTCTTGTATACTAATGCGATATTATAAAAATATATCGGACGGGCATATGGTTTAACAGATGCCTCTTGAAATGCCTGCAAAGCACTATCATTATCTTTAAGAGTTAAATAACACTGTCCTATTTCATTCAACACCTCTCCTGATGGATTTGGAATTGATTTCAGAGCATCTAATGCGCCTTTCGGATTTTCCAAGAAGTTTTCTACAGTTGCAAGTGCTACCCTGTAATCAATACAATTATTAATCATAATTGCGCGCATAATATAAGTCTTTGCAATATCATAATCCTGCATGCCTAAATAATTTCTATACATCATATAAAATGCATAATCATCATTAGGAGATAACTCCAAATATTTTTCTATTGAAGAATTTGACCACATATAATCCTTTGTTCGGTTATATGCATCAGCAAGCTGCACATATGTTAAAGCAAAATCAGGAGAGATTTGAGATGCAGTATTAAATGCTCTGATAGCTTCCGAATATTTACCTTCTTTTTTATAAGTAACTCCGAGAAGATAATAAGCACAATAATCTTTACGGTTTTTACTTATTGCTTGATTTAAATATTTTCTCGCTTTGACAAAATCCTTATGGGCTATATACATTTGTGCAAGATTATCTAAAGGAGCAGTAAAAGTGATACATAACCTGTTAGATTTTTTAAACGCAGATTCTGCTTTTGATAAATTAGACAGTTTTATGTATGTAAGTCCCAAATTGTTATATGCATATCTGTTTTTGGAATTACATTTTATTGCAGATAAAAAAGCTTCTTTTGCTTTTTCATAATCACCTTTTTTATAAAATTCCTGCCCTTGTGTATTAAATTTATCTGACTGTTTTATTCCTGTTATTGTTTTTGAGGGACGAACAACGATTGTACTGCCCAAAGATGTTTCCTCTAAAAAACCTTCAGGCGGTGTCATTTTTATCAATAAACAATTTGCACCATAGTGTGCAGGATTAAGTATTAATACTTGTTTTAGATATTCTTTGGCTTGAGAAAAATTACCTTCCACATAGAAATTTTCTGCCATGTCAAAACAATCATCTATAGCCTCATCTGCATAAACAGGGCTATTCATGACCAACATCAACAGTAAAAATATTATATACTTTCTCATATACGATATTATACTACAAAATTATTTTGTTAATTTTTTCAAATAATTTGGTAGCGCAAATCTTGCATTATGGTACTCTCTGTTATAAATTTTGCAAGAGTCCGTAATATAGTTTTCTCTGTCATCTGCGTAGTATGAAAGCGGTTCAACATCAACCGAGCAAAATGCCCATGCCCAATATCCGCCCGGATATGTAGGAATGTTTGATGTGAATGTAGAACATACTGGGAATACTTTGTTTAAAAGAACGTA